>NZ_JADQBH010000219.1 GCF_016278715.1 Marinilabilia sp.
AACGCTCCCAACCCGGTCAGACACAAAAACAAAAATCATGGGAACAACAAAAAAGGAATATTAGGTAATTTCTACGGAAAAGTAGGAACCGTGATCGGAAGCAAATGGAAAGGCATCAAATACATGCGCTCATTGCCCGATCCCAGTAGTAAACCACCCACACAAAAACAGCTGAACCAGCGGGAAAAGTTCCGTCAGGGATCTCTGTTTTTGCAACCGCTGGGGCCCGTAATCCGCATAGGGTTCAGAACACAGCAGTCCAGGCAAACCCCGGTAAATGCCGCTTTGTCGGATTTGCTGACCAACTCAATGAGTGGAGAGTCTCCGGATTTTTCCATCAACTATGAGCGGCTGAAAATTGCTAAAGGCAACCTCACAGGAGCGCGAAACGCTGGAGTTACCCTCGATGGCAACAATATCAATTTCTCATGGCTGGATAATTCAGGAGAAGGAGATGCCAGAACAGAAGACGAGGCCATTTTGACGGCAGTCAGCGATACGGCCTATCCGCTTTTCTCTCTGGGAGCAATCACTCGTGGAGCTGCCACCGGGAGCCTCGAAGTTCCTGATGGTACTTCGGGGAGTGTATTTCATTGCTATCTGGCATTTGCCGGAACCGATGGACGCACACAGGTAAGCAACAGCATCTACCTGGGCGAAGTAGCAATTCCTTAGTTTTTAATTGAGGTAAATGACCGGGGTCTTTACGGCTCCGGTCTCTTTTCTGTGATAACTGGTGAGCTGATGAATTAGCAGGTTTAGACTGTTCAAATCGCTCCACACACCCACCCCTAACTTATTGTCTATAAGCGCATGGAACAACAAAAAAGCCTATTTCCCTTTCGATAGTATGATAACAACAACTTGAACTTCTAATTTTTTTGTTTTATTTTCCATTTTTCTTTTCTGGAATATCGCAACGTCAAAATAACGATAAACCGATATTCCTGGTTAATCGCCATTTGTGAATGCTGAATCAGCAACCTCACAAATAAGAAAACCTACAATCAATTTGCTTTCGCAATATGTATAACAGAAGAGTGCTTTAATTCTATTCTGTAATCTGTATAACAATAAAACCCTGAAAAAATGCCTGAAACTCCCCTAACCCGGAGTTATTTCATGGTACTTGACCATGTTAGAACCAATTGGCAAAATGTGGATCCAAAGAACCATGAATACCCGGAAAAGCAATTCTCAACAATCTTTAAGACCATCAGCGACCTTATAAGGATGGTGGCAACTAACCCCGGGAAATCAGGGGGAGTACTACAACTGAAAAAAATATTCGATAGCCTTCTTTACATCAAATGCTCGTACGACAAATATGACTGGCAAATAGATAACGTCCCCAAAAAAGCGCTAACAACTTACTGGCTTGATTTGGCTTTCTACTTAAAAATCTGCCGTTATCTGAGAAACGCGGCTACAATCTGGTCTTCCTTGCTTCCTCTTGACATATTGCCTCCGTCGCATCTCACAAATGTGAAGATTAACAAAGCATCATTACAAAAGGCAAAATCACTCTGCACCGATATAACAGACCTCGAAATGTTCGAAGAAATGGAACCGCACAAACCTGTGGAGTCAATCATCTCCTCTCTTTCGGCTCTAGCAAAGAAAAACAATAATTATAATCGTTTTGCCCTTTTGTTACAGACTTTAAAAAGCAACTTAAAAGTATTCTCCCCACACAACCAAATGGACGAGCAACTTATGCTTTCCCATTTGAATAAAATTAAACTATATCTTCAAAATAGTCCTTCACCCGAAAATTTCTTTAATATTATTACCTGCGCTATAGACACAGGCCTTTTAATAACCTGCGACACGGAAGACTCCATTTCAAAACTCATTACGGAATGTACAAAAGGAAAGGAGCCATTGTCTGAACTCAATCAATTGAGTTCCTCTCTGCATTTTCGTGGTAAAATTAACAAACAGAAGTATACCAGTTCTGACTTGAACATCAATGTTTATTGCTCTTTCAACTACCTGAAAAAACGAATAAAACAAATCACAAAAGAAACCAGATGCGCCACCGACACAACTCCAAAAATACAATGGTTCGATAGCCAGGAAAGATTTCTGGAGCTTTTCTGCAAACTTATTAAAGACAAAACCATCCTCATTCCCAATCAAAGAGACAGAAATACAACTATTAATCTAATATCAAATATTTTTCTGGTCAGAATGATTCGGGGCGATGGCTTCTATTCTCCAGTATCTCTGGCCAAATACATCAGGGAAAAAATTGGTGGCTATTATTGATGGAGCGGTTAGTAGTCAATTTGCTTAAATTAAATCACCCATATTTGATAAAGAACCTTTTTATCTCTCTGTTTTCATTTACAATAGTCCGTTAAGCTTTTGTAATCGCCTAAGAATCAATTGTTTGCAAATGCTCGGGCAATTGCCCTAACAATCAGATTATCAGCATCATAGAATTCCTCTTAAATCTTATATCTAACAATCTATTGCATTTATGAAAGAGATAAAAAGTCAAATTGATTATAATTTCTGATTTTATAATCCGCAATTTCATTTTCAATGCCATCCTGATTGTTTTTTAAAATGGCTACTGTTTTCATTCCTGCTTTTTTTGCCGCTAATAGTCCTGAAGTTGAATCCTCAAGAGCCACGCAATGCTCTGGTTTTACATTTAACTTCTCAGCCACAGTCAGGTAAACCAACGGACTCGGTTTTCCCTCAGATTCGTGTTCCGCAGATGAGGTAACATCAAAATAGGCCTTGAGTTTCAGTTTTCTTAATACGATGGGAATTAGGCTCGAGGGTGAATTTGTAGCCAATCCAATTTTATATCCCTTAGATTTTAATACTTCTAGAAATTCTTTTATGCCCTCAATTTCTGTTCCTTCCGTTTCTATTAGCATGGCTACACGATCTACTACACCAGCTTCAACCTCCTTAAGTGTTTTATCTTTCCAGGGAAACCTTTTGAACCAAAATTCAGTAACTTCGGTTGTTGTCATCATCTCTGTGATTTTACATAATTCATCTGACAATTTGACTCCAACTGATGAGAAAACTTCTTTTTCAGCCCTTTTCCAAATATGCTCTGAATCAATAATAACCCCATCCATATCAAAAATGATTGCTTCAATTTTATTACCTGTTTTCTTACTCATATTTTATCGTTGCAAAATTATTGGTTGTTATTCCGTCGACTGGATTTTCAGAACATCTTTATCTTGATGTTTCAGAAAAACAGCCAATGCTTTTCCGATCGCTCCCGAACCAACGATAAAAATACAGTTTTCTTTCATAAGCTATGTCTTCAAAGCTCAATGGTTTCTCCATCTTCGGGTACAAAAACTCTGTTCATGTTTACAAGATGGTTTTCCAGATATTCTTTCATACTTTTGCGCGTAACAGTTTCATGGTCCAAAGCTCCAATATGCACAGTTACCACAATTGTGTCTTTTTTATAAGTTAAAAGCTCCAGAACTTGTTTTTCATCCATAATAACCTTATGAACACGTTCAAGCGAGATATATTCTTCGAAAGGATTATTTTCAGGCAGGAATACATTTCCTCCTGCATTACAAACAATTATACCCGGATTGAATTTGTCCAGAGTACTTTTTATACTATCACACCAAATTGTATCTCCAGTAATGTATAAAGGCGCTTCGTTTTCAGCCTCTAAAATGTATCCCGAAACCGTCCCCATAACACTTAAAATTTTTCCTTCGCCATGCAGCGCCTCTACTCTTGAAATTTTAACATTATCCAATGTTTTTTGCTGGTCGATTGCTTCAACCATCTTAAAACCAAACTTTTTTATTTTTTCTAAGTCTGATGGCTGGACAACCAGCGGGAGCGATTTTGAAATTGTTTCTTGTGCTTTGGTGTCAAAATGATCCGGGTGCAAATGAGTAATCAATACATAATCCACACCGTTTAATATATCCGATATCGAAAAGGGTAATGAAACGGTTGGATTGGCTGATTTTCCTGCAAATGATGGCAGACTGTTTACATCACCCAAAAAAGGATCCACCAGCCATATTTTTCCGCCATACTTAATTTTTACCGTTGCATTTCTTATTATTTGCACTTCCATACTTTCATGTTTTTAACAAAAGTAGGACTCAAAAAGACACGGATCACTATTGAAAATTGCTAATTTTCCTTTCGGTATTTTTGCGGGGACTTCAACACGGACTTTCTGATAATTGGGAAGATGGCCGAAGATTCTTTAAAGCCAACGAAAAACGCAATTTCATGTATAGGTAAATTGGTTTCCTTAATTAAATACTTAGCGCGTTCTATCCTAATTCTCTTTAAATATTGATACGGTGTAATTCCGTATACATTTTTAAAGACTCTTAAAAAATGAAAATGCGACATATAAACCAATTCAGACAACTTCTTTATCGATAAATCAGC
>NZ_JADQBH010000074.1 GCF_016278715.1 Marinilabilia sp.
AATCATGGTGCGGAGATCAGGAAAAATATCAGCCCCGATAAATCTTCGGATAATTTCCATAAATCCCATCATTGCCAGCGCCAATTGAAGATATCCACTAATCGCTGCCACGCGTTTTTTCCGAACAACAAGAGTTCCTACTGCCCATAGGCTCAATCCATAAACCAGAGCGTCGGCCAACATATCCAACGAGTCGGCCACCAACCCCATAGACCCGGCAATCCAACCGGCAACCATCTCTCCAACAAAAAATGCGGCGTTAATGACTAAAACAGTCCAAAGCATCTTTCGCTCACGGGAGTGATCTGTCAACTGCAATGTTTCGGCGTCATGCTCCTCTTCCGTGACCAATTTACCTCCCATATTCAAAGATTCAATTAACGGAGTGATATCACCAGCTTCCCCTCTGTGAAACACATCCAGCTTCCGGTCTTCCAAATCAAACTCCAGCCCTTCCATTCCATCAACGCCTTCCAGCTTCATACGGATAATGCGTTCTTCTGACGGACAGTCCATTCCCGGAATATGATAACATAATTTCTTCATCGCTTCAAAAATAAGAACAAACAATAAAATAAAACCAAAAAACACCCAACTTAGTTTAAAAATACCAACATATTGGGATACAAAAATTTTTAGGCAGAAGTCAATTGGGCAGAAGACAGAAGAGGAAAAATTGTTGTCAGAAATGAAAGTTGCTATCTTTACCCCATGTGGACCGACCTCGGATATTTAGGCCTTTTCCTGGCCAGTTTTTTGGCAGCAACCATTGTTCCTTTCAGTTCGGAAGTTGTACTGAGCGGAATGCTGGCAGCCGGTGGCGATCCGGTGTTGAGTCTTGCCACTGCAACACTTGGCAACTGGATGGGTGGACTCACTTCCTTTTGGATAGGCTGGATGGGGAAATTTGAATGGATCGAAAAATACCTGCGCATCCCAAAATCAAAACTGGAGAAATGGCACCGCAAAGTGGAAGGAAAAGAGTGGTGGATCGGACTGTTGTGTTGGCTTCCGGGCATTGGAGACATCATTGCCGTAATGCTGGGGTTGCTCAAAAGTAATTTTTGGCTGTCGGCCGCAGGAATGCTCATAGGCAAGGCTTTACGCTATGTGGTTTGGGGTTTAGTTACGCTTGAGGTTATTTCACGCATGTAATAAGGCAAAGGGCATAGGGCATGGGAAAGGATGGTGAAAGGGTGAATAGTTTGGAGGGTGAAAGGGCTGGCCAAAAACCCGACCGCGTCAGCGCAGTCCATTTGAGGGCTGCGAGCAGTTGCGTTTGGGAAAGAACCTCGAGAACCTAAGTGCTAAGAGCCAAGAGCTAAAACCTAACATCTACTCCCCTCTCGGAGCCGCAAACACCTGCACCCAGTATTGACCATCGTGCGACAAGGCAGCTCCCATTTCCGTAAACCCATCATTCATAATATTGCTGCAATGACCGGGACTATCCAGCCATCCTTCAACGGCTTCGGAAACCGAACGCGGTCCCATGGCCACATTCTCACCAACAGCGCGCCAGAGATAATCTTCCCGCTCTATTCTCACCACCACGGTAGATTTATCAGAACCGGCATGATCAAAAAAGTCATTGTCCGCCATATCATCTGCATGGTTTTGAGCTGCTTGAGCCAGCTTATTATTCCATTGGAGCGGGGGAACTGCATCATGTTTCTTACTTCCGCAACGACGTTTGGTCATCCGGGCGTCGTTGACCAGTTCCAGCATTTGTTTTTTGTCAAACTTCACATCGGAATAGTCCGGGGTTTGAGCTGTTCCGAACAATCCAAGTGAAAAGAAAAGGAGAGAAATAAATATCTTTTGCATAAAAAAGCAGCTAAATTATAGTTACACAAACAATAGTGTCCTAAACATTTTCAAAAGGGATTTCATCCCTTAAACCCTGATCCCGATTATGGTTTTGTAAGGTTTTGATTTTCCAAAACCAACAAAAACCTATTTCGGGACAAAAAACTTATTACATGATTATTGCTACGTTCGGCATTACCCAAGCAAGCTTGGTTACTGCTCTCTCTTATCGCAATAATTCAAGACTTTGCCAGCTTTCGCTCTAAAAACTATGGTTCTTCCATCGAAATCGTCTAAACTCATCTCACTTGCTACGCGCGTGAGATTCAAACAAAGACGATTTTTCGATAAAACAACCTTGTTTTTAGGCTTACCTGCCAAGGTCGGCACCCAACAAGCCCGACAGCTCTGTTAAAATAATTATTTTGGACAGGTTTGTTACACAACCAACAAAAAACAAGCCGCTTTTGTTAGCCCCCAAAACTCTTACTATTCAACAACTTTCGGTTGTGGATTATCAGCCTTAAACGAACCAACAAACATAATAATAACAAACCCCAGACCGAGCCATCCCATAGAAGTATAGGTTTTAAAAATCGTTTTGGAAAGACTGAAAAGAAATGGCGCTAATGCACTGGCAAAAACCAGCATGGACATGGCCCGCCCGGAAATTGCTCCCAGATGTTTACGACCAAAAAGCTTGGGCCATGTAACGGAGTTCAGTACAGCAAACAATCCGCCGCTGACTCCTGATCCAACAATAATCAACCACAAGCCCCAGCCGCCGGACAAGCCAATGAGTCCGACTACCCAAACCATGGCTCCCCCAATCATTACAAAAAGAAGTTTCTTAAGCGGCATCGAATCACTAAGAAAATTGAAAAGCAGGGAAACACTCACATTAATGACCGATATGGGCAGAAAAACAGCCACTGCCTCCTCCCTGTCGAGACCGGTGGAGGTGAATATATCCACCATGTGAAACGACAAACCGGTAATAAAAAAGGAGTTAAAGGACATCATCATGGCATACATCCAAAATGCCCGGGTGACAAAGGCTTCTTTGGGAAGAAATTGTTTCAGCCTGGGCATGGGCTTGTGCTTAGGATTGCTACTGCCCCTCTTCCCGTCAGGAACCAACCCCATATCTTCGGGATTGTCGCGATAAAAAACCCACATTAAAACACCAATGGCTAAAACACTGACAGCCAATACACGCCAGGCACCATCCCACTCCCAGTCTTTAATCAAAGCATCGAACACCAAGGGAGAACTGGAAAACCCCAGAGAGATGCTGATACTTACAAATGCATTGACCCGTCCGCGGTAACGATCGAACCATTTCATAATCATATTGCGCGAAGCCATGGTCAGTACTCCCTGACCGCTAAAGCGCAACAGGAAAAAGAACACCATCATAATAGAAAAGGGCACCCCCCAGTGCTCAATGCCCGTAATGGATTTAATATTCTGGCTTAATACATCCGAAATGGAACTTAAAAACAATGTTCCTGCCAGCAAAACTGCTGAAAGAACAGCAACAATTCTTGCCCCGGCGCGGTCGAACCAACGTCCGGCCCACCCAAGCAACAACGAACTGCCAAATGTTCCCACCATATAGGCAGCACTAAACTGGTCACGGGTAAGTCCCAAAGCATCTTTCACCGGGTCAGTAAATGTTGATACTCCAATAGTCTGCCCAGGCACACTGGCCCAGATGCCAATGGTGCCAACAACCATTACCACATAACCATAAAAGAATGGCCATTGTATTTTTTTGGTTTTGCTTTTCATAATCCGGCAAAGTTACCAATAACCCCTAAAGTAAAATGTGAGCGGACGTCAAAAGCTACTAAAAAAAACAAAACACCTCAGCCTGCTTCAAACCTCATTTCTGCTTGTTCAGAACAATTACATGTATTTTTGTATTAATATAACTAGTTATGTGGCTATATTTGTAAGTCGATTTTTTTTTATTAACTTGAGGATGAATTATTAATAACCAGAAAGACAGTTTCTACTCTGTTTTTCGACCGAAATTGTTTTCGCATAAGGTTCAGCTGGAAAACCTGAAAAAGAATGATTCAAATCCCGAATAATTCCTCCTATGAAAAAAGAACCTCAACTGACCATTATTGTGCCTGTTTACAATGAGGAAGAGAGCCTGCCCCGCCTGAAAAACGAAGCTGACAATTTTCTTAAAATAAGTCCCGAAAAGGTCAAAATCCTTTTTGTAGATGACGGATCAACTGATAAAAGTCTTTCAGTCATCCGCAGCTATTGCACCGAAAACCCAGACGATTTCAGCTTCATTGCCCTGGACCGCAACCAGGGCCTCAGTGCCGCCATCAAGGCAGGAATTGACCATATAAATACCCCTTACCTTGGCTATATCGATGCAGATTTACAAACAAGTTTTTCCGATTTTCTCCTGTTTTATGAACACATGGATCAGTTCACTATGATAAACGGGATCCGCCAAAAGAGAGCCGATACGCTTGTCAAACGACTATCCTCTAAAATAGCCAATGGTTTTCGTCAACGAATGATTCATGACAATATAAAAGACACGTGTTGTCCACTAAAATTGATACAGACTAAAACGGCCAGAGAACTTCCGTTCTTTAACGGAATGCATCGTTTTATCCCTGCCCTTGTGCTACTACACGGTGGCAAAGTAAAACAAATTCCGGTTCAACATTTTAAGCGAATGGAAGGCGTTTCCAAATATAACCTTTGGAATCGTCTTACAGGGCCATTCATCGACACGCTCGCATTCATGTGGATGCGCAAAAGAAACATCAAATATTCAATCAAAGACAGCAGCCATCAGCAATGATTAACAACTATTTTGTTTTTGGACTGGGCTTTCTGGCCCAGGGTTTGTTCTCGGCCAGACTTTTGGTTCAGTGGCTACTTTCAGAAAAAGCCAAAAAGGTCGTTTCGCCTGAAATATTCTGGCAATTAAGCATTTTTGCTTCCCTGCTGCTGATGGGCTATGGCATTCTCCGCAAAGACCTCGTTATAATTGGCGGACAGGCGGTTTCCTACTTTGTATATATTCGCAATCTTAAGCTAAAAGAAAGCTGGGAAAAACTCCCCAAAGCAGTTCAGTTGCTGGCACTTATAGCTCCGGCCTTCACCTTCGTATTTTTACTGTTCAATCACAACGGATACAATATCTCTGACCTGGCCCACAACCCCGACATAACATTTATACTTTTTTCCATGGGAACAATGGGGCAGGTTATTCTCACCTTCCGGTTTGTTTATCAATGGATTTATTCCGAGAAAAGGAAAGTTTCGGTCTTGCCACCCTTATTCTGGGCGATCAGCATTATCGGTGCCGCCATTATTATTTCTTATGCCATCATTCGCAGAGACCCGGTGCTTATAATTGGCCAAACATTTGGGGTAATCATTTACAGCCGCAATCTCATATTGCACTATTCTGCCCAAAGAAGAAACGAAAGCATCAAAAATAAAGACTCACAATGACAAGGCTTTTCTCCGGCAATAAAAACCCAGGCGACCATCTTTGGCCTGTACTCCTGATATCGGGAATTGCCCTGCTTTTTAACCTGAATGGATGGGGAGTTACTGAAACCAGTGAAGCCCGCTATGCCGAAATTGCTTATGAAATGTATCAGACGGGCGATTACCTTCATCCGCGCCTGTTGGAGATCCAACACTACCACAAGCCCCCGTTAACTTATTGGATCACGGCACTCTCTTACCATATTTTCGGGCCCAATGCTTTTGCCGCCCGTTTTTTTCAGCAATTCATGATCTTAATTCAGATGGTGCTGGTATTTCATTTGACTCAAATGTTTACCAAAAACAGACGAACGGCCGTTTCTGCCGCCCTTATCTATATCAGTTTGCCTGCAGTATTGATTTCAGCACGGGCCCTTACCACAGATGTATTTCTCAACACCTTTGTTTTGCTGTCAGTTTTCTTCTGGGCTAAACGCCGACTTTCCGGCCAGCCTGTTTGGCTTTATCTTACCTATTTATCCCTTGCCCTCGGTTTTATGACCAAAGGACCGGTCGTTTTTATCATTCCAGCGGTGACTATTCCACTGCTCAATCATCTGATGCCCTCCCGGCAGAAAGGCCAGGGATTTCATCACATTGCCGGATTTCTGCTATTCCTTACCACTGGTGCCTCCTGGTATCTGTACCTCGTTGGGGAAAATCCGGCATTTCTCGATTATTTTGTCATTGACCACACCATCAACCGTTTTGCAACCAACCAGTTTAACCGAGGCGAGCCATTTTGGTTTTATTTTCTGCTGGTACCTGCCATGTCGTTCCCCTGGCTATTATTATCTGTATGGCATTCCTTGTTTAAGAAAACAAGTCAATGGACTCACAAACGAGTATTATGGTTGTGGATCGGGATTCCTCTTATCTTTTTTTCTCTTTCTACATCCAAACTAATACTTTATGTTTTACCCATTTTTCCGGCTATTGCAATTATTTCAGCCATTGTATGGACCAATTTATCTGCAAAAATCCGGAAACGATGGAATATCGCACTCAGCGGGTACCATACACTGATCATCAGTTCACTTCTTGTCGCCGGATTTGTTCCATTAGCAGACATAAATTATTCCTCATCAATGTATGTGACTCTTGGCATTATGAGCACAGTCGTTGTTCTTCAGATTCTTCGAATTTCGCGCACCCGGAATACAGTCTGGATCGCCGCTTCGTTCTCTCTCTTACTGATTATTTTCAGCACCTATTTTCTGGAAGCTAACCCGCTCATTGGAAATGACCAAAGAAACGTAGCCCTGCTGGCAAAAGAAAAACTTTCAGAGAGCGGACATATTATGGTGTATGACAGGCGACTTCCCTCGGTAGCTTTTCACGCACACCACCCCATTATTTCCATCAATAACGGTAACGAGGGACTGACCAGAGAAACAATATTTGAGAAAAGCGAAAAATGGAAAGACTCTTTGATTGACATTAATGACGACAGATTGAATGAGGAAGCTTTTTTTGAAGGCAGCGTTTTACTTTCAAGGATGGAAGATGCCAGCGAACCGGCCTTCATCAGGTTGGCCTCCTTTTTCTCTGACCGCCAAACCGTCGATGGATGGATGATTCTCTCGGGTGTCAATCAAAATAATAATCACAACAAGTAAGGGTTTTTTGAATTAATTTTGTCCATCTTCTGTCATGCATCCAAAGGATGAGAGGACACTTCATTCATTCACTAAAAAGAAACGGATGAATCGAGCATGATGTTTTTAATATAATACCAAAACAATAGACCGTTAGATTTTTAGATATAAGATTTAAAATGAATCATATAATGTTGAAATTCTACATTTTAACACAAAAATCCGTTCGGCTTCAAATAACTGAATCAGATGTTCTTATGAAAGCTTAACAGACGATTAAAAAAAAGATATGTAAAAAAAAAATGAAACGAGAACGAAGCAGTTACATTCATTTCTCAAATAATTTCAAAATTTCAACCAAATGAAAATTAATTTCAGAGCCAACCTAAACATGGTCGTTTTAGCTTTTTTAGTGCTTTCTATCTCTTCTTGTCAACATCAACAAACAAGTGACATTGATCTGGTAAAAGCCTTCAAACCTTCCGATAAATATTTCAAATCGAGCCTGATGAGCCTTCACTTCATCATCGAAACCTCTCCTGTCGATAAAGTAGATACCGTATTCCGGCAGATTATTGAATCTTATGACCTGCCTTTGTCTGCCAACGGGATTCCTGATGGCAGCTACAGCGCTGCCTCTCCGGCTGATGCCTTTGACTACCAACACGTGGTAACCATTTCGGTAAAAAACGAGAAAATCACTTCGGTTGACTATAATGAAATCAAACCTGCCGGCAAAGGCAAACAGGAAGATACCGCTTACTGCAAAGAGATGCAACCTGCCGGCACAACTCCGGCAATTGCTTACCCTGTGATGGAAGAGCAACTGCTGGAAAAGCAGAATATAATGGAAGTGGATGCAGTATCGGGAGCAACCTACTCGCTTTACCGAATGAGGTATGCTCTGACCATGGCACTGATGAAGGCCACATTAGAGAACAATCCAAATTGACGCGGACAGGCAACTGAAGTTAGAAAGCCGCTATCTCTGAATAATGAAACCATCCAGGAACCATAAAGTAACAAAAAGAGGGCGACCCATTTCGGACTGAAAAATTTATTTCACCTAACTTCGTTTCACAAATAATTAGGATGGGTTTAATAAGTATTTTACCATAGCCCGTTAAAAGAGCCCCGAAATTACCCCGTCATCATCAATATCTATATTTTCGGCTGCAGGAGTTCCGGGAAGTCCGGGCATACGCATGATATTACCGGTGATGGGCACGATAAAACCAGCCCCGGCAGCAATTTCAATTTCACGTACTGTGACAACAAAATTCTCGGGACGCCCCAGTAATTTTGGGTTATCGGAAAGTGATTTCTGAGTTTTGGCAATGCAAACGGCCTTATCTCCCAAACCCAATTCTTCAATCACCTTTAGGTCCTTTTTTGCCTGAGCGCTGTAGTCAATGGCCTTTGCTCCGTATATTTCCTTGGCAATGGTTTCAATTTTCTTTTCCACCGACCAGGACCAATCGTAAAGCGGTGTCATTTCGGAGGTACAACTCTCGGCTGCTTCGACAACCAGGTGTGCCAATTCTTCAGCACCTTCTCCCCCTTTGGCCCAAACATCTGCCACAGCCACCTTAACACCCAGATCTTTACATTTTGCCACAATTGTCTCAATTTCTTCTTCCGTATCAGACACAAACCGATTGATGGCAACCACCGGGCAAACATTGAATTTCCTCATATTTTCCACGTGTTTCTCAAGGTTCTCCAATCCACGCTTTACCGCTTTCGTGTTGGGACTGTTGAGTTCGGCCACCGAAACTTCGCCATGATACTTCAGTGCTCTGACGGTTGCCACCAGTACAGCAGCCTGAGGTGTCAGACCTGCAGAAACACATTTGATGTCCAGAAATTTCTCCGCGCCTAAATCAAAACCAAAACCGGCCTCTGTCACCACATAATCAGACAAAGAAAGTCCCATTTTGGTTGCAAGTACAGAGTTAGTTCCCTGAGCAATATTGGCAAACGGGCCACCATGAATTATTGCAGGATTACCCTCCAGCGTTTGCACCAGATTAGGCTTGATGGCTTCTTTCAGCAACGCCGCCATGGCTCCCTGTGCATTTAGGTCGCGCGCAAACACCGGTTTTTTATCGAAAGTAAAGCCCACAAAGATATTTCCGATTCGCTTCTTCAGGTCATGGAAATCTTCGGCCAGACAAAGAATGGCCATTATTTCTGATGCAGCAGTGATGTTAAATCCGGTTTCGCGTGGAATGCCTGATGTAGTTCCACCCAGACCCACGATAATGTTTCGCAACGAGCGATCGTTCATATCCATCACCCGCTTCCAGTGCACGGTTCGGGGGTCTATGTTCAGGGAACGACCGTTGTTCTGTATATTGTTGTCGATAAGAGCGGCCAATAAATTATTGGCTTTTTCGATGGCCGCAAAATCACCTGTAAAATGAAGATTGATGTCCTCCATTGGAATTACCTGTGAATAGCCACCGCCGGTAGCACCCCCTTTAATTCCAAAAACAGGCCCCAGGCTGGGTTCGCGCAGCACTACTGTGGTTTGTTTTCCAATGCGGTTGAGGCCTTCACTAAGTCCGATAGAAATGGTTGTTTTGCCTTCTCCGGCAGGAGTTGGCGAAATGGCAGACACCAAAACGAGCTTACTATTTTTCCCTTCTTCGGTATTGATCAGGTCCAGAGGTAATTTGGCCTTATATTTTCCATAAAATTCCAGTTTGTCAAAAGGAATCTTCAGGTTTTCTGCTATTTCTGCAATGGGTCTGATGCCCGCTTTCCGGGCAATTTCAATATCACTGGCCATAATCGGATAAATTTTATCTTGAAAGTGATATGAAGATATGTAGAATTACCGAATTGTCAAAATCAGGAACGGGCCAGCGGCACGGTAAAGGAAAAGTCACTTCCCTCTCCCAGTTTACTCTTCACCCGTATCCTGCCACCTTGCTTTTCCACAAATTCCTTGCACAGTAACAATCCCAGACCACTGCCCTGCTCATTTTCGGTTCCGGCACGTGAAGATTGACCAGTTATGTCCCAAAGTTTTCTCAGGTTTTCAGGGGCTATGCCCACCCCATTGTCGGAAACGAAAACCACTGCTTCACCCGACTCAAGTCTGACAGAAATATCCACACTACCTCCTTGTTCGGTAAATTTAATTGCATTGGACAGCAGGTTGCGAACAATGGTTCTAAACATAAAACGATCTGCTTGTACCATTATGGTTTCGTCACCTGAAAATTTAATACTTATATTTTTCCTGGTCCCCTGGTCTTTTAATAATTCTATAACACTCAGACACACCTCTCCTGCATCCACACTCTCGGGACGAGCAATCATTTTACCCGACTGCGAATTGGCCCAAAGCAACAAGTCCTCAAGTAATCCGTAGGTTTGCTCCCCGGCCCGAAGAATTTGTTTCAACTGATCCTCTACCTCATCGCTATTGAAAAACTCAAAATCACTGAGCAACAGCTCGGAAAAACCAATTATAGTATTAAATGGATTTCTCAGATCGTGAGCAATAATGGAAAGAAACTTGTCTTTAGTGGCATTGGTTTGTTTCAATTCATTTCGTTGCTGAATTAATTCCTGTGCCTGAATCTCAATTTTTTCCTGACGTTCTTTAAGCATAGAATTGCTTTCCATCAGTTGTTTTTTCTGATTTTCCAACACTTCATTCTTCTGCCTTATCTCTTCGGTTCGCTTTTCAACCAGCCGGTTTAATTTTTGTATGCGCTGAAGTCGGGACCGATAGAACAGCGCTAAGATCAGCATCCCAATAAAAACAACCATCCCCCTGAACCAGAAGGTCTGCCAATAAGGCGGAAGAATTACAATTTCAAGCTTCCGTTGCTCTTCGCCCCAAACGCCATCTACTTTGCACTGAATTTTAAATTCATAATTGCCAGGATCCAAATTGGTATAGGTCGCTTTTCGTGTTTTCCCCACATAATACCATTCCTTATCAAAATTCTCCAGTTTATAGGCGTACTCGATATCATCTGTAAAATTGTAATTCAGTGCCGCGTAATCGAAAGAAAACATGGAATAACGCCAGGGAATTTCAATATAATCTGTTTCGGTAATCGACTTTTTAAGTATTGAATCCTTTTCCCCGATCCCGACAGATTTATTGAATATCTCAAAATCTACAATTTCGATGGGAGGCGGCGCTACAGAAACAGATACACTATCGGGGTGAAACCGATTAAAGCCGTTGATGCCCCCAAAATAAAGATAGCCATCCCGATCCTTAAACGAAGCACCTCGGTTAAATTCTATGTCCTGAAGTCCATGGGAACGCGAGAATCGCCGAAAACTGCCAGTCTCCGGATTATAGACCATTAATCCGTCGTTGGAACTTATCCATAAATTGCGCTGGTCGTCTTCCTCTATCCCCAGCACCCTCAGTTCTGAGAGACTATCGCCCAATGGATAATAGTTAAAATGAAGATTATCCGGATTAAGTTTATGCAACCCTTTATTGGTGCCAAACCACAACCCTCCTTCATGGTCTTTCAAAGATGACAACACATTCCCGTTTTCTAATCCGCTTCTTCCATCCTCGATTCCCAGAAAACGCCTGAAAGTATGGTTTCGCCGAAGCATGTTAATGCCTCCTCCATCCGTTCCCACCCACAACAAGTTATTTTCCCCTTCGAGAATATTTATTATGTTGTTATTGCTAATACTTAATTCATTCCCTACTTCTACCGTAAAACTTTTAAATGCGCCGGTTTCATAATCAAACAAATTAAGACCTCCTCCAAAAGTCCCCACCCACAAATCCCCTGATGAGTCTTCATAAGTCATCGATACATTATTCGAACTAATGGAGTTATCATCAGAATCATCTCTTACATATCGCGTGAAATCCCGGGATTCAAAATTATACCTGCTCAAACCTCCCCTCCAGACACTAACCCATATATTGTGCCTGGTGTCATGTGAAACACCCATTACAAAGTCCCCACCTAAACTATTTTGGTCATTTCTTCGGAACCGAAATTCCTGAACCTTGTTCATATTTCTGTCAAAAACATTGAGCCCTCCGCCATCTGTCCCCACCCATATATTTCCGTGATGATCCTGACTAAAACTGGTAACACTGTTATGACTCAGGCTATTACCCATTGCCTTCTTCCGGTAATGTTCAAATGTGTTGAAACTCCTAAAATATACATTCACACCACCAGTATAGGTTCCTATCCAAATATTCCCATCGGTATCTTTAAAAAGAGAATAAACAGAGTTGTTATTGAGGCTTTCAGCATCTAAATCATCATAAACCACTGTAGAGAAACTCCTGGTGGAAGGTTGATAGATACTCAATCCTCCATTCTCTGTACCTAGCCAGATATTTCCATGATCATCTTCAACAACAGCCCTGACGACATCACTACTCAAAGAATTAGAATCTAAAGGATCATGTGAAAAATGCTCAAAGCGATTCTCAGTCGGATAATAGCAACTAACCCCTGAATCTCTCGTTGCTATCCAGATTCTTCCCGATGAATCTTCAAACAAATCGAATAAACCACTTTCTGAAACTACTTCGTCATTTGTCGGATGAAGCATAAAGTGTTCAACTTCACCGGTTAAAGGGTTATAGCGATCAATCCTTTTTTCAAACCAAAACCCGATCCAAAGATTCCCTTTCGAATCTTTTTCCAATGTACTGATGCTATTGCTTCTTATGCCCTGGATTCGGTTGGACTCATACACAACCTTTGTTAATCGGGTACGATCTTTATTAATCTTGTACAATCCATGCCCAAAAACCCCAAGCCATAAATTTTGCTGATTGTCTTCAATTATTGCCGCAAGATTGGAACTAGGCAACTCAATATTACTTTCAGGAGGTTTATTGAAATTTTCGAAGCTGTCAGTCGCCGGGTCATATCGGTCAAGACCTCCACCCGGGTGCCCAATCCAAATATAACCCTGGCTGTCTTCAAACATTGAGCTTATCTGGCTACTGGACAAGGAATTTTCTTTTCCGGGAATATGTTCATACAACCGAAAATCATAGCCATTGTAGCGATTCATTCCCCCCCGGGTTCCAAACCACATAAACCCCCTGGAGTCCTGCAAAATGGTTACGACATTATTCTGTACAAGACCATCTTTGGAGGTGATGTGTCTGAACTTCATATTGGGACTTTGTCCATTTACCTGAAACAAGCCCAAAAAGAGAAAAATAAATAACCAACCCCTAAGCATAAATCCCCTTTATTTCGTCTATCTCCGTGGATAATTTCAATTTCCCAGCATTTGCAGCCGAAAACATACTCTAATCCCCGGAAACGGTAATAAAAAACAATCAAATATGTACCTCATATCTGAAATCATGCCCCTAAATGGCATTACGTACTGTTTTTAAGAAGGTTTCCCTTAAATGACAACTTATTAAAATTTTTGAAAAAAAAAGTCAAAACACAATCGCATTTAATAATTAAGGACTCAATTAAATAATCCGTGCTGATTAATTCTACTTTACGCCTTTAGACAAAAAATAATTGCCGGAATCTGTATTTACAGCCTGAAAGGCTAACTTAATTCAGCCCGGGGCGGCGCTCCGGGATTTTTAGAAATTTTTTTCATGCGGGCTGAAAGCCCAACTGAATCCAATATTATTATTCAATTAACTGCCCTTACAGGGCGACAATTCTAATATGCTTAAATTCCCAACGTGATACGTTGGACTGAATTAAGCCGGACTTACAGCCCGAAAGAAATCACCAAAAACAATTCAGAAAGTTACCATTAAGGTGGTTGATAACAAAATATGATTGCAAATAAACCCCACCCAATCTACACAAAAACAACACATTGTCAATACCTTCCACAAAATAACCAACATATTAACCCCGGCAATCGTTCAAAAACAAAGCACCACTTTATCTGTTCATAAATTATAAAATAGCCGGGAGGGAAAATTCCAGCCACTGATATACCCATGAAACAAAAGATACACTATTAACATAAAGCATTTTAAAAAAATTTTCAGCCAGAAACTAATCGGGTGTGACAGATTCTTTGCAAAAAACGTCAGCACAGGATTCAATCAGCTAGCAAACACTTAAAAAATTTAAAGCACTCTTAAAACATAAGAATATGTCAATAAATTCAACCACCAACCACCTCATTCACTCCACCTCTCCTTATCTTTTGCAACATGCACACAACCCGGTTGCCTGGCACCCGTGGAACCAGGAAACCCTGAATAAGGCACTACAGGAAGACAAACCCATACTCGTCAGTATTGGTTATTCAGCCTGTCACTGGTGTCATGTGATGGCTCATGAATGCTTTGAGGATAAAGAGGTTTCCCGCCTTATGAATGAACATTTCATCTGCATAAAAGTAGACCGGGAGGAACGCCCGGATGTTGACCACTTTTTCATGACCGCTTTACAAATGATGGGCGGTCAGGGCGGATGGCCCCTGAATGTGGTTGCTCTTCCGGACGGACAGCCTTTCTGGGGTGGTACATATTTACCTAAAGACCAGTGGATGTCTGTTCTGGAGAAAATACAACAACTTTTTGAAAACGAGCGGGAGAAATTGACGCATCATGCCCACAACCTAACCACAGGGATTCAGCAAGCATCATTAATTCCAACCGAAAATCAGGAAGCGGGTGACCTTTCAGACATCATCAATGAAGCAATGGAAACCTGGTCACCCCAATGGGATATGCGACTGGGTGGTTCTCGGGGAAAACCCAAATTTCCCATGCCTGTTAATCTTGAGTTTCTGTTGCATCAGAATTTTCACCATCCGCAGAAAAAATTTGCGGAATTCATCAACACCTCTCTTCAACAAATGGCGCGCGGTGGAATTTATGACCAGGCAGGTGGTGGCTTTGCACGCTACTCGGTTGATGAATTCTGGAAAGTTCCCCATTTCGAAAAAATGCTGTACGACAATGCCCAGCTAACAGAACTCTATGCGCACGCCTACGGATTTTTTGGGAACGAAGAGTATAAGAAAGTAGTGTATGAGACCATCTCGTTTGTGGAAAAAGAACTCATGCACCCATCAGGGGCCTTTTTCTCTGCTCTGGATGCCGACAGCGAGGGAGAAGAAGGGAAATACTATGTCTGGTCCGAAGAAGAACTGGTGGATACGCTTGGCAAAGAATTCCCACTCTTCGCCGATTATTTCAACATCAATGAAACCGGATATTGGGAGAATGGCTATTACATTTTGTTGCGCAGTCAGTCCGACGAAGAATTCTCACGGAAACACCAACTTGAGATTCTGCAATTGCAGGAAAAAAGAGCGTTGTGGAAAAGAAAACTAATAGCCCAAAGAGAGCAGAGAGTACGCCCCGGACTGGACGATAAGTCGGTAACTTCGTGGAATGCCCTAATGAACAAAGGGCTTGCCGAAGCTTATAAAATTTTCGGTGAAGACCATTTTCGTGAACTGGCGTTAAAAAACGGACATTTCATCCTCAACAATCTCAAAACAAACGATGGGGGAATATTCCATACCTGGAAAAACCATCAACCATCCATCAGCGGTTTTATGGAAGATTACGCCGCAGTAATCGCTGCATTCGTTGTCCTCTTTGAGATTTCGGGAGATGAGCTATGGATATCCGAAGCCATCGCTTTATCCGATTACGCTTTTGAAAAGTTTTACGATGAGGAAGCCGGTCATTTCCGGTTTATGGAAAAAGACCAAAAAGAATTACCGGCCAATCACTTTGAAACACAAGACAACGTAATCCCCTCCGCCAATGCAATCATGGGGTATGCGTTGGCTAAACTTCACCTTTTTACAGGAGAAAAAGCATACCAGAAAACAGCACAAAAGATGCTCACGACTATGCTTCCTCAATTCCGCAAATACCCCTGGGGGTTCGCACATTGGGGCAGTCTGATGTTGTTTCTGAATAAACAAAGCTTCGAGGTGGTGATTTCAGGTCCTGAGCATCAAAATTTCCTTACCCAACTACAAAAAAACTACAGGCCAGACATCATCTGGGCACCAGTGGGCCCGGAAAGTCAGGAAAAAACAGAAATTACCAAAGGCAGGAAGTCAACCGAACGAAACACTATTTTTGTTTGCAAAGCAGGAGCTTGTCAACTGCCTGTGTACAATGTCGAAGAAGCTGAGAAATTAATTTTGATTTCTTAGAAAATGTTTAAATTCTGTTATTGGAAAATGTTTTTGAAGAATTGTGTTCTTAGACAGCTCAAAATTGACACAATTTGCAGCGCGATTTTAGGAAATTTTGACAAAGCCTAAAAGGTCAAGACCCGAAAACATCCAACAGAATTAAACACAAACACCCCAGGCCATCGCTTATAACCACCTTAAGAGAATTTGAATTATCAATTTTCCGGCTTTTGCCTACATGTATTCACGCCAAATAATGCATAAGCTCCACAAAACCGAAACAGAGAAGTAAGCAGCAGAATAATTGCCACAACGAGGAATATCGTTCCCGTTGTACCCGAAACAGCACCTGAAAGATAAAGAATTGCCAGTACTGCAGCGATTGCAATTCGCACCAGTCTGTCCTTATTACCAACATTTGCTTTCATAATTATAAAATTTATCTTACGTGATTAATACTAGATCGAAGGTATTAAAGCAAAAGCACCGGCGGTTTTAGTTTAACCTTTTCACGGAGCTTTACATCGGGCTGTTTGCACTCTGGCTTTCAGCCTGTTTTTACAATCTGTCAAGGTAGAATCACTCCTTCTTTTGGATATTTTCATCCTCTCCAAACATTCATCAACAACACAAAATCTTTTGTCCTTTTAACCATCCCTAAAAGATAAAACAATCTGAAAGCCAATTGGTTTTAAAAACAGAAAACCCACCTGCTGTGATTAGCAAGTGGGTTTTTTATATCATCTTGGCAAGAAAACGCCAAATACCGCGTCTTTTCTATTAATCAACCATTCTTGGCCAGTCTCTTGCGCTCATGCTCCTGAAGGAGTATTTTTCTAAGCCGAATACTCTTTGGGGTAACCTCCACATACTCATCGCCCTGGATGTATTCCAGGGCCTCTTCAAGACTGAAGATAATCGGAGGTACCAGCTTGGTTTTGTCATCCGACCCGGAAGTCCGCATGTTGGTAAGTTTTTTCTCCCTGGTTACATTCACCGTCAGGTCACCGTCGCGGCTGTTTTCACCAATTACCTGCCCCAGATAAACCTCTTCCATGGGATGCACAAAAAACTTACCCCGATCCTGAAGCTTATCCAATGCATAAGCAATTGCTTTTCCTGATTCCATAGCAATCAAAGAACCATTCTGACGTTTGGAAATTTCTCCTTTCCAGGGCTGAAATTCCACAAAACGGTGAGCCATTATCGCTTCTCCGGCGGTAGCAGTCAGCATATTATTACGCAACCCGATAATTCCGCGAGAGGGAATATTAAACTCCAGAACAACACGTTCTCCCCTGCGCTCCATGGTCAAAAGTTCTCCTTTGCGCTGAGTAACCATCTCAATGGCTCGTCCGCTATATTCGTCGGGCAAATCAACGGTCAGCTCTTCCACCGGCTCATTTTTCTCACCACCAATTTCTTTGATAATTACACGAGGCTGCCCCACCTGTAATTCATAGCCTTCACGGCGCATGGTTTCAATCAACACCGACAAGTGTAAAACCCCACGGCCATATACGTTCCAGGCATCAGCAGAGTTGGTACTTTCTACTCTCAGTGCCAGGTTCCGTTCCAATTCCTTATCCAAACGATCCTTGATATGCCTGGATGTTACATATTTGCCATCTTTTCCGAAAAAAGGGGAATTGTTGATGGTAAACAACATGCTCATGGTAGGCTCATCAATAGCAATCGGATCAAGCGGCTCCGGTTTTTCCGGATCGCAAATGCTGTCTCCGATATCAAAACGCTCAAGGCCAATGATAGCACCCAATTCACCATTGGGCAACATATCAACTTTAGTACGTCCCAGACCGTCAAACACATTCAACTCTTTGATGCGTGTTTTGTAAAGGCCCCCATCACGACTCACCACAGTTACTTCCTGTCCGTTCCTCAGTGTTCCCCGATGCATACGTCCAATCGCAATACGTCCCACATAAGGAGAATATTCCAACGAAGTAATCAACATTTGGGGAGTTCCTTTCAACTCATCGGGAACAGGAATAAATTCAATGATGGCGTCCATCAGGGCTGAAATATCCGTAGTCTGCTTTTTCCAATCTATTGACATCCATCCGTCACGGGCTGACCCGTAAACAGTCGGGAAATCCAGCTGATTCTCAGAAGCGCTAAGGCTAAACATCAAATCGAATACCATTTCCTGCACCTCCTCGGGACGACAGTTGGGCTTATCAACTTTATTGATAACCACAATGGGCTTCAATCCCAGTGCCAGTGCTTTCTGAAGCACAAATCGCGTCTGAGGCATAGGACCTTCAAAAGCATCCACCAACAGCAAAACACCGTCAGCCATGTTCAAAACGCGTTCCACCTCTCCTCCAAAATCGGAGTGACCTGGAGTATCTATGATGTTTATTTTATGATCGTTCCAAACCATTGAGGCATTTTTGGAAAGAATGGTAATGCCTCGTTCCTTTTCCAAATCATTGCTGTCCATGATAAGCTCACCGGGACGCTGATGCTCACTGAAGAGTTTTCCCGCCTTCAGCATTTCATCCACCAGTGTGGTTTTGCCGTGGTCAACGTGGGCAATGATCGCTACATTTCTGATTGACTGCATAAATATTTCTTAAAAGAGCGTGCAAAAGTACTCTTTATTAATAACAATTAACAGCCCTCCATGGTTTTAATGGTGTTAAATATGCTTAACAGGCCCCAGAAGCAAAAGCTCTTGTCCTTCAAGGCCTACTGTTTTACTTTCTTTCTTCTCAAGAGATGTTTATTACCGACCATTAAGCGCGGCATGCACAATCACTCTGCAATTTTATACCCACACCTCTTATGACCAGCAAACCCAGCCGTTGCTAAGAAATGATAGTTTCAATAAATCAAGATTATCCGGAGAAATTGAAAAGTAAAGATTTTGATTGCTTCGTTTCACTCACAATGGACTCATTTTTACACACCGGTGATTTCAGTTAAACGCCTGTCATTGCTAACGAAGTGAAGCAATCTTATTTCTTTTACCGGACACAAGTGAAAAAAATAATCAATGATTTTCAAAAAAAAATTAGTACTTTGTATTGCATAGTACTAAAATTTTATCATATATTTGCATAACACTATTCAGGGCAATGGATAGTATTCTAAAAAATAAAACATGAATACCAACATTTTGACAAAAAAGAAAAGGAAATGAAGGCTTTTACAACCAGGAAAATAAGAACATTACTTCCGGCAATTTTCACCGGGATCATTCTCATTTTCCTGTCATCAGAGAAGCACCATGGCAAATTTCTTCCCTGCAAAAGTTTCACGACTCCATCCAAAGAGTATTTTGAAACAGATGTTGAACCATGCTCCGAACCCGATTCGGGCACCGATAAATCAAACATGGGGGTCAACTCGGCTTTCATGATTGGCTTACCGTTTTAAAACTTAAAAAGTATGAAAATAGAAAACGCAAAAGCCCAAATGCGAAAAGGAGTGCTGGAATACTGCATTCTCTCTGTTCTTTCGCGGGGCGATGCTTACGCGTCCGACATCATCCACGACATGAAGGAGGCGCGCATCATCGTGGTGGAGGGTACCCTTTACCCTCTGCTGACACGTCTTAAAAATGCAGGTTTGCTATCCTACCGATGGGAAGAGTCCACTCAGGGTCCGCCACGAAAATATTATGAATTAACCGACCGCGGCAACGAATTTCTGCAGGAACTTGACAAATCCTGGCACGAATTAGTAGATTCTGTTCAATTTATCCACTCCAAAAATCCGTAACCATGAAGAAAGTAATGACCATTAATATAGCAGGCCGCTCATTCTATATAGACGAAGATGCTTATGCCCGCCTTGAGCGATATCTGAAAAGGCTGGAGAACTGGTCGAAAGAAAAAGAGGAAGGGCAGGAAATCCTGAACGATATAGAAGGACGTATCCGGGAATTGCTGGAAGAGAAAATCAACCCCTCAACGGGCGTTATCACCCTCGAAACAGTCAATGAAATCGTTGCCACCATGGGTGAGCCGGAGGATTTCCAGGAAGAAGATAGCAGCAACAGCAACCATCGTGCTTACGATGATTTCACAACAACTTCTGCTGGTCACCGCCGTCGGCGCCTTTTCCGAGACATGGAAGACAAAGTTTTTGGTGGTGTTTGCTCCGGAATAGCTGCTTACTTCAACATCGACCGGGTAGTAGTGCGGGTATTATTTGCCCTGCTGGCATTTTTGAGCTTTGGCACTGCATTACCTATCTACCTTATTTTGTGGATTGCCATTCCCCCTGCCCTCACTTCCTCCCAGCGTCTGGAAATGAAGGGTGATGATGTTACCATCTCCAATATCGAGAAAAATATTAAAAATGAATACAACGATGTAAAACAACGTTTTCAGCAATCATCGGCATTCAAGAAAGGGGAAAATTACCTGAACCGGTTTCAGCGGCGCGACCGCAATATTTTTATTATCGCGGCAGTTGTGGTTGGGATAATCGTGCTGACCAACCTCATCAGCATTCCGTTTCACTTAGGGTTTTCACCTGCGTTTCACATGAATATGCCTTTTGCAAACATTGGTTTTCCGGGTGTATTTCCACTCATCCTGATTTTGCTAATCCTGGGACTGGCATTTCGTTCGGCTATGAAAGGCTTCCTGATTCTGATAGCAGTGGTACTGGTAGCAGCATTTTTGTTCAAGATCCTTGGCTTTGTAGCGTGGCCGCATGTGATGCATAGTGTTTTATAGATTTTTTAGTTTTGGGGTTCTCGCTTTGAGTTTTGAGTTCTGGGTTTTGAGTTTGAACTTTTTCTAACCCCTAACCCCCTAACTTGGGTTTTGAGTAAAAACATTAAACAAAATTGAATTATGAAGAAAACAGTCCAAATAAACCTTGCAGGTCATGCATTCAGCATTGATGAGGATGCATACGAAAAACTGGATGCCTACCTGAAGGCGGTTGAAAACAAACTGGGCAATAACGAAGAAGCCCGGGAGACGCTCGACGACATCAATCTGCGAATTGCAGAGTTGTTTCGGGGAGTACACTCCGATGCCACATCGGCCATTACCCTCACCGATGTGGAAGAGGTCATTAAAACACTGGGCGCTCCGGCAGATTATGAAACACCCGACGAGCCGGATGAGCCCAAAGAAGAGAAATCCACTTTTGAACCCCCGTTAAAAAAACAGCTCTTCCGCGACCCCGACAGCCGCGTTTTGGGGGGCGTTTGCAGCGGACTCGGAAGTTATTTCGGGGTGGATCCCATCATTTTCAGACTGTTGTTCATCGTAGCAACCATTCTTTATGGAACCTCGTTTCTGGCTTACATCGTTTTATGGATTGCCATCCCTAAAGCAGTTACCGTTCAACAACGCATTATGATGATGGGGGGAGCACCGGGAAGCGACTCCTGGCGACGCAGACAGGTCAACCGTCCCACTGGAACCGACCCGACAAACAGCATTCTACGTGCATTAGCAGTCGTTTTTGGAATATTCCTAATAATCGTCTCCTTTGTTTCCCTGACCGGGCTCATCGTCTCCTTTACACTCACCGACGTCCTGTTCAGCTCTTTCATGGGTGATGGCACCTGGATTTCTCAAATAGATTCACTATTTCTGATGCCGGACCAGAGACTTACTGCTTTTCTGGGATTGTTACTGACGGCCGGAATTCCCCTTTTAGTGCTATTCTACCTGGGAATGCACCTGATTTTCCGATTCAAAAAAGGGGGAGCTGCTTTTCTGGTCACTTCGCTGATTCTGTGGCTGGCAGGAATCGGGCTGATAGTGTATACCGGACTCAACATTGCCACTCAATATGCCACAAAAGACCGTATCGAAGAAACATCCGACCTGAGGATTCCCACCTCCGACACCATTTACATTGATGTAAATCAGTCCTCTCTTGCTTTGGGGAAAGGAGAATCGATTCTCAGTCACGACGGCCTTTCTGTTCGCAGTAGCAACAACAAGCTCGTACTAATTGGCACACCTGACATCGAAGTCATTAAAAATGCTGAACACTTCAAAATAACTGTGCGAAAAGAAGCCCGTGGAAAAAACAATCAACGTGCAGCCGAGAATGCAGCACGCATTGAATTTTTCCACCTACAAAATGACTCATTGCTGATGCTTGACCGATATTTTAATGTTCAGAGCCCCGCGCTTATCCGCAACCAAAAAGTTTTTGTTGATATTGAGGTTCCCACTGGGAAAGAAGTGCAAATAGCAGATGACCTGAAGTATTTGGTGGAGATATCGGAAGATCAATATTGAGATAATAAATTCTAACCTGAACAAGGAGAAATCAAACAAGCCTGAAGATAATTATTTTAACAGGTTTGATTGAAAGTCACTATTGTCCGGAGAAACTTTTTTCTTGAAATACGAATTATCGTTATGAGATGTTCAAACATCAAGAAATACAATCAATCGAAGAGAAAATGGATGTAGGAAATAATAAATTATTTTCAAATCCATTTTATTGAGGACCGTTATATTTTGCAGATAGTTGGACATCGGAATAGAATATTTGTGAATAATGCAGGTTAAGACAACAACTCAAAAAACTTATCATTAAACCTTAAAAACATGAAAAGAAAAGTCCTTCTAACACTATTGGTCGTTTTATATTCAGTAATAACTGTTACTGCACAAAACAGCGCCTCCGAAAAACTTTATACACAACTCGATGGGGCCAATGGTGTCACCATTCTCTCCTTTTCCCAAAATGCTATTGAGCTGACCAATATGTTTGTCGATGAGGACAATGAGCGGGAGGTAAACGGAGAGTTAAAAAAAGTAAAGCTGATGATATGCAAAGAGGCGGAAGACAAAACGATCCGCGAAGTAATCAAAACTTTTGAAAAACATCCCTTTTCAGAAGTTGAAGAAGAAAAGGAACACAAAGATGACAGCCGGGTCTTTGTAATCAGGAACGGCCGGAAAGTGAAAGAATGCCATATCGTTGCCAACGATAAAGAATCCTTACTGGTATTCTCATTTTATGGGGATTTCAGAATAGAGGGCATTGACGATCTGGCAAATAAAGCCGACAACTTGAAATAATCAGCCAATATTTTACTAACTTGGTTCTGAATAACGGGCGTTGCCCTCAATCGTTCCGGACCATGTTTAGTAAAATCTCTGTTGTTTTTTCAATCCTGTTTTGGGTTCTGGGAGCCCAGTCTGCCACGGCTCAAACAACTGAATTGTCGGATACAGACATTCAACATTTCCTGCGTACACTCCCGCGCATGGTGCCTCAGCTCTGCGATGCTGAAATCACTATTTCCGAGGCCTACTATATCTGGCCACGCGATGCATCTCTGGATGCCAGAGGAGAAATTCTTCTGGAAGAATATGGGTACGATGCTTTACGCCTTGAGTCGCTGATTACTTTTTGCAAAGCCTGGTTTTGCCTCAACTATGATTCTCTTCTTCACCAGCGACAACAAATACTGATGTCCAACGAGGAACAACTCACGGAAAATCCTTATATCTCAGACGGTCAGAAACGCATAAACATTCGTATCCTCAATAAAGAACTGGGGCATGACAAACAGAAATTACAGGAAAGTCTTGGGCCCTCGAACTTGCAATTGGTGAGGGATTATTGCGAAGAGATAAGAGTAATGTGGGAAAAATTAAAAGAAACAGAGTGATAAAAGACACCCAAATTACCTAAATTCCATTCCGATAAGGGAGATGTCATCAAATACCGCTCCCGACTGGATATATCTGGCAACTAATGCCTTGGCCTCCTCCATATTTTGCTCAATGTTCTGACCATTGGTGATAATTTTCTCGATACTTGTAAGGCCCGAATGTACTTCATTGTCCCGCTCCAATTCAATCAGGCCATCAGTAAAAGCCATCATCTTGGCATTTTTTGGAACAGTCAGCTTTCCCACTTCCACAGATGGAATTACATCCAGCATTCCCAATCCGATGCATCCCTTATCAAGCGAAGAGAGATGCGATTTTCTGGAATCAAACAAAAGGGGCGGCAGATGCCCCGCATTAACATAAGTAAGCCGTCGTGAACGAAGATTGTATTTACCAATAAACATGGTAATGAATTTTTCATTATTGGCACTGTTGTTCACCCGGGTATTTAATTGATGAACCAACTTGCGAAGATTTATTCTTGACGTAAAAAGAGTGCGTATAACAGCCTGGAAATTTGACATCAGTAAAGCAGCTGCAATCCCTTTTCCCGACACATCGGCCACACAAAATCCGATGGAAGTTCTCGAAAGAGAAATAATATCGTAATAGTCGCCACCAACACCCCAGTGAGGATGATAAAAAGAGTGCAGCGATAAATCTTTATGTTTGGGCAACTCATCAGCACCTGGAATCAACTGAGTTTGAATCCGTGAAGCCACCTCCATCTCTTTCTTCAGGGCTTCCTGTTCCAGAATGGTTTCCTGCATTCGTTTATTCTCAATAAAAACGATGATTAAATTGGAGATAATCTGAATCAGTTTCAGGTGCTTAATTGTGGGGCTGATTCCCTGGTGTTCTTCTTCCACATCACCAATAAGCACATACCCGATGGCCCGGTAACGGTGAAAAAGCGGAATCACCGCATCAAAGCCCTCAAGCGGAACAGGTGGTGCAAGGGTAATATTTTCAATGGATTTAAATTGAAGAAGGTCACGCTCCACATCTATCTCCTCCACTTCCTTAGCCGAGACACCGGAAATAAGCAGGTTCTTCCACTCCCCTTCAGAATTTGTAAAAACCAGAATTTTACCAACCTCCAGCTCCTCACGTAACAATATCTCAAACTCACCCAACAAATCATCAACCGTATGATCCTGGTTAATGGTCTGGGCAATATCAAGCAATATATTGAGCCTGTCTTTATAGAGACGAAGTCTTTTCTTCTTTACCTGCGTAATCATGAATGAAATTGAGTGTGACAACCAGCATAAATGTACAAAATAAAATTTTTAAATGCGAACGTTTGTTCCGAAGATGTCCCGATATGCGTTAAGCTAAAAAGACACCCGCCAGATTTCTTCCGATATAGAAGCCATCTGGCGGGTGCCTGTTTCCTGGTAATTGATTTATTCCTTTACACGTTCAACGTAAGACTGGTCGCGTGTATCAACTTTTATATTGTCGCCGGTGTTCACAAACAGGGGAACCATAATCGTTGCACCGGTATCCACCGTAGCAGGTTTCAATGAGTTGGTAGATGAAGTGTCGCCACGCACGCCCGGCTCGGTATAAGTTACCTCATAATTGATAAACTGCGGCAGATTCACCATCAGTGGCGTTTCAGTATCGGCATGGTAAACAATTTCCAGTTCCAAACCCTCTTTCATCAAGTGGGGGTTTTCCAACAAATCTTCAGCTAAATTGACCTGTTCGAAAGTTTCACTGTTCATGAAGTGATACCCCAAATCATCCTTGTAAAGAAACTGGTGAGGTCTTCGCTCTACACGGGCTTCCGTAACTTTTACTCCCGAAGAAAAAGTATTGTCAATTACCTTCCCGGTAGATACATTTCTGAGCTTTGTACGAACAAATGCAGGCCCTTTACCTGGCTTTACATGCTGAAACTGAATGATAAAGAACAACTGTCCGTTAAATTCTATGCACATCCCGTTTCTGAAATCTGAGGTTGTTGCCATTTTATTTTTCTTAATTAATGGTGTGTATTTTTTTTTGCGCTGCAAAAATAGTGTAAATCAATGAAAACGCCACCAAAAATTCAGAAATATGTGTTTGAGGTTATGAGTTTCGGATAGAGGTTGAAACTCTAATCCCTACTTGCCTAATCCCCTTTTTGAGTTGAGAGTTGAACTCCTAATTCATCTGATAGCTGGATATTGGATTCTGCAAGCCCCGGAATTGTTCAAGATTACAAGTAAAAGAACCCACTCTAAGTTCAAACCGGATACGCACAGGAATCCGATTTAGATCGCGGGAAATCCAAACCTGCATGTCGTCTTCGTTTTTAAAAGCGCGTCCCACCTCTGTTACCGGCACAAAAAGGTAACATTCCAGTTTACCCAAAGGGGTATCAATGGTTTCAATACCTTTGTAACGTATACGTAACGGGTACAATTCATCAGAGAAATAAGTCATGATTTCAATCATATCACCTTTTTTCAGGTCATCATTGAATTTATGCTTACGGGCAAAGTAAAACGCCGATAAAATATCCTGAATATTTTCGGGGACCCAATGTTCCCCGGATTTCTGACTGATAACCAATGCAGAATCAACATGCTGATGTTGATATTCAACCTCGTTGTAATATCGATAGCTTCCTTCACGTATACTACGAACAGACTTCACAGGAAGATCCGTTTGGGGATGAATAAAACTTTCGTAGCGGTCGCGCACTTTATAAATGGCATCTGCCAGTCCTACTGTTTTACCCCTGGCAATCACATGATGCACCTTTTCACCTTTCAGCATGGTATCCTTAACACTGAGATTGGCTTCCCCTCCTTTGAGGAAACCAAACTTAAGAGAGTACATCAACTCTTCACCGGCCTGATAAACTGATTGCTGACCGACAGAAGACGAATTACCCACAACAGGTTGATCAATGGCCGCCATTCCTCTATTGAAGACCAGCAAAAATATAACAGATAAACAGATTAATCGCTTCATAACAATTAAGATTTGTAGCCCATAAAAAAGAAAGTAACCATTCCCTTGTATGGAATTATTTCCCTAATTGTTACAATTTTGGGGCCGTTTTATTCAAAACGAAGCGCATCGATTGGGTCAAGACCAGCAGCCTTGCGGGCCGGATACCACCCAAAAAATATTCCAACAACCGCACAAACTGCAAAGGAGAGTAAAATAGACTGGTTGGTTACCACCACCGGCCAATCCAACAAATTTCCCATGCCGTAAGCCACTATAAGTCCCAGTGATACACCAAAGAGACCTCCTCCAACACTGACAATAACAGCCTCCATCAGGAATTGAGACAAAATATCCTGGCCCCGTCCACCAACAGCCATCCGAAGTCCTATTTCCCGTGTTCGCTCAGTTACCGACACAAACATAATATTCATAATGCCGATACCACCAACCAACAGGGAAATCCCTGCAATAGCGCCAAGCAGGAGGGTCAACATTTCACCGGTACTGCTAAAAGTATTAATCAACTCCTGTTGTGAACGGACATTGAAGTCGTTTTCCTCATCTTCATCCAATCCATGTGAAGCCCGAAGAGCCACCGTAATCTCTTCTTCTGCCTGTTCGGAAACCTGCTCATTTTCGGCACTGGCATAAATCGACTGCACATGGGTAATGGCCATAATCCGCTTCTGAATGGTAGAATAGGGTGCCAGTATCACATCATCCTGATCCTGGCCAAAGGTATTCTGCCCTTTGGGAGACAACACCCCAATCACCTTAAACGGAACATTCTTAAACCGGATCGTTTCACCTACAGCACTCAACTTATCGGGAAACAGGTTCTCCACTACTGTTTGCCCCAACAAACACACTTTGGCAGCCCGCATCACTTCATAGTTTGTAAACATAACGCCTTCGGCTACCTCCATCTTGCGAATTTCCGGAAATTCCTCTCCAACTCCCTGTATGGTCGTAGGCCAGTTGCGCCCACCTGCAATCACCTGCCCCCCGGAACTTACCATGGGCGACACCCCCGACAAGTTTTGGGCTGTTCGGCGAATAGTTTCCAAATCATCAAGGGTCAATGACTTCATAGAAGAAGGATCCATCCGCACACCACCCCGCATATCACTTCCCGGGTGCACCATAATCATGTTGGCTCCCATGGATGAAATCTGCTGCTGAATACTTTGCTTGGAGCCCTGTCCAATACCCAGCATCGTAATTACTGAGGCAACACCAATGATAACCCCCAACATGGTCAGGAATGTTCTCATTTTATTACGAGACATGGCTCTTACCGCGATTTTTGACAGATTGAATATGGTCATGATAATTTCGAGTTCTGTGTTTGGATTTATGAGGTTCAGGGACTTGGCATTAACATTGACTTACAGGTCTTCCCAGATTTTTAAAGTCTTCCAATATCTTGCCGTCTTTCAACACAATCGTACGGTTGCTGTATTCAGCGATTTCATGTTCATGAGTGACAAAAACAATAGTTTTGCCCTGGCTGTTGAGTTCTTGAAATAATTCCATAATATCAAGTGTCGTTTTGCTGTCCAGATTACCGGTAGCCTCATCGGCCAGCACCATTACAGGATCGTTTACCAATGCCCGGGCAATGGCCACCCGTTGCTGCTGACCCCCCGAGAGCTGATTGGGTGCATGATCCATCCGGTCGGCCAAACCGACGGTCTCCAAAGCCAGGCGGGCCAGTTCTCTTCTTTGACGCGGCGGAACATCAGCGTTATACATCAGCGGAAGCTCAACATTCTCCAGAGCAGAAGTACGGGCCAGCAGGTTAAACGACTGAAAGACAAAGCCTATTTTCCGGTTTCTGATTTGGGCCAGTTCATTTTTGCTCAAGCTCCCTACCCTGATGCCGTCAAGAACGTACTCCCCACTTGTGGGTCGATCCAGCGCACCCAAAACATTCAACAAAGTGGACTTTCCGGAGCCACTGGCACCCATAATGGTTAAAAACTCCCCCCGAACTACATCAAATGAGACCCCGTTAAGCGCATGAACGGTCTCAATCCCTACAGAAAAATCACGCTGCAGTCGCTCTATTTTAATTATAGTCCTTTTCATAAATAGTCCGTTAAACTTTTGCAAAACCTCTGAATCAGTTGTTTATTATTAAAAGTTGCCTTGTGCTAGAGCGCACATTTTCAACGCCATACGATTTTTTATTAATTCTTATATCTAAAAATTTACGGTCTATTGTTTCATCAACAGAAAGTTAAACTTTAGCCTGATTTTTTTTGAATATTTTTTCTCTCCCTTTCTGCACCTTTATGGAGGTCCCGGCATAAAAGGGCTTCGCACGGCTGTGGCCTGAGCCTCCCGCATGACCTGCATCCCTGCAATGACTGAATCACCCACGCTAAGCCCCCGTATCACCTCTGTCAGCACGCCGTCTTCAAGGCCGGTCTCCACACGCTCCGGGTATATAAGTCCATTTTTCTTTATCCATACTTTTTCTCCAGATGAAAATGTAGTTTCACTATCACGAAATCTCTCAACCAACATGGGCACCCCCCCAACCATTCCTGCTTCAGGTTGGAACCTTAGCGCTGCCACCGGTACTAAGGGAACATTCTCCACCTTACGGGCTACAATGGTCACGCTGGCGGTCAGTCCAGGTTTCAATTTCAGGTCAGGATTCGGAGCATCAATAATCACGGTATAGGTAACCACGTTGCTTTCTATCACCGGTTCCAGCCGAATCTGGGTAACTTTACCAAGAAAATCTGTGCCGGGGAAAGCATCCACCGTAAAAGTGGCTTCCTGTCCCACAGCCACCTGACCAATATCTGCCTCATCCACATCAGCCTCCACCTGCATACGTGTGAGATCACGAGCTATTAAAAACAGCGTGGGTGTATTAAAGCTGGCGGCCACAGTTTGTCCTACATCCACACTTTTACTCAGCACCACCCCATCAATAGGAGAATAAATACGTGCATAAGAGAGATTCACTTCTGCCTGGGCAACTTCCGACTTCAATGACTCTACTGAAGTGCGTGCATTTCGAAGCTTGTAAAGCACCTCATCGTACTCCGTCTCACTAACCATCTGCTTATTGTACAGTTTTTGAGTTCTGTTGAAATTTTTTTTCTGGTAATCGAGCTCGTTTTCCGCTGATGCAAGACTAGACCGAACCTGCAGTAAGCGGGCACTCAGAGAACTCTCATCAATGCGTGCAATGAGTTGCCCTTTATGCACCTGCTTATTGTAGTCGGTGAATATTTCTTCTATAACCCCGGAGACCTGGGTTCCCACTTCTACCTGGTCGATAGGCTCCACGGTGCCTGTGGCCGTTACAGTATTCACGATACTACCTGTTTTTACCACATAATAACGGGGACTGGAAGTCTCCCTGCTTACTCCCCGACTGAAGAAAAAGACAATTCCTGCCGTCAGGAGTACCAGAACAATTCCGGGAATGACAAATTTTCGTTTCATAACAATAATCAACAGTACATTAAAAAAAGCCTGGACGCAAAGTCGCAAAGGTTTTAAGGAGTATTGTATTAAAATCAGCTTATTATTTTAGTCTTCAAAAGTGATAGGTTTTCCCCGATAAAAATCCAGCATTTTCTGATACAACAATGCAGCGTAACGAGACTGAATAAGTTCAGCTTCAGCGTTAAGCAGCTCATCTCTTGATTGACGCAACGCAATGGCATTGAGCATCCCCAATTCAAATTGCTCCTGCCTTAACTGATAACTTAACCGTGCTGCATCAGCCTTGTCACGTGCTGCTTCGTAACGCGACTGCTGCGCCAAAGCATCTACATATAGCTGTTCGACGGTTTGTAATAACTGATTGCGCACATTGTTAATTTCCAGGCGGGCCTGCTGAAAATTTATCCTCGAACGCGTTACATTCACTCTGTTTTCATTTCGACTAAAAAGAGGAATGCTTACCGAAAGCCCGATATTCTGAGCAAACCTGTCGTTCATCTGGTTGCTAAAAGAGCCCTCGTTAATTTCGGAAAAAGATGATGACGCCGAGGCGCTTAAACTAACTTTTGGAAGATACCCCGCTTTAGCATTGTCTAGATCAAGAGCAGCTACTTGCTCCGACAAAAGGCTGTTCTCGATTTCAGGCCTTGCCTTCAGAACGTCCCCGGCAATCTCGGAAAACAAGGGCAACTCGCCTGCAGGTTCGGGAATCCGGGCAGGCCAAAGAGGGCTAAAAGATTCATTGTAAGGAATATCCAGCAAAGTTTTCAGACTGGTCAGCCGAATATCCAATTCGTTGTGCGAAGTAACCAGTGAGTACCTGTCGGATGCGTATTGCGCCTGCATCTCAGCCACGTCCTGACGAGTTACCGAACCTAATTCGAATAAAGACTTTGTACGATTCAATGCTCCCAGGGAGGTTGCTTCGGACTCTTTGTAATATAGATAGTTCTCCCGGGCAAACAGTAAATTCATCCACGCCTGGGTTACGGAGATGACGATATCATTTCCGGCCTCTTCAGTATTTAAAAATGCTTTTTGCAGTTCAAGGCGTGAGGCTTCAATTTGGTTGGAAATAATCCCTCCCTGATAGATAGGCATCTCGGAATTTATGCCTGTCTGCATCCCTGAGGTAAATTGACCTCCCGTATTGTCATAAGCTCGGCTGTTGTTGCCGGAAATGGAAGCAGAGGCACTTAACGAGGGCAGCCAACTGCTTTTTGCCTGCAAAAGAGTTGCTGCTTCTGCATCTGCCTGAAGCCGGGTCTTCCTCACCGAGATATTATTCTCCAGCGCATAAGAAATACACCGTTCCAATGTCCATCGCTCAGCAATCTCCAAATCAGTGCTCTGCCCAGCCAGCATAGGGAATCTTATCAGAAATACTAGGAAAAGGAAAACTATTTTACAATAATGTGCCATCTTTCAGAATTTTCAAAAATCATTCGGAAAACAAATTACCGTCATCACCTTCACAAGTCGAAATGATTTCATCCAACCCCTTAAATCTCTCTTCAAACAAATGGTTTCCCTCTATTTTACAAATCACTAGTGTCCGGAGAAATTAAAAGTAAAGATTTAGATTGCTTTCCGGATAAACAGGGATAGGCAGTTTCACTTTCAATAACCACATTTCCTTAAGACAAGGTACCAGCATTTACAAGTAGGAGAACCAGTCCGTTAACATGTCATTAACACTAAATAACATCTTATTAACTTATATTTATTAAGAATCAATCTAAACTTGTTAATTACTAAAAATGAATTTTTAACTTAAAAACAATAGCGCTATGAAACGTAAATTAGCTTTATCATTCTTGTTTGTATTCACTTTAGCCCTGTCGGCTCCTGCTTTGTCTAACGCCATGATTCAGGAACCCGAGAAGAAAGAGTGCGAGAAAAAAGAACCTTGTTCTAAAGAAGCAAAAGCAGAATGCGACAAGACGAAAGAAGAGAAAAAAGAGTGCGACAAAAAAGCTGAGAAAAAAGAATGTGACAAAGAAAAGAAGTAATCTTCAATTTGTTGTGAATCAAAAAAGCCCGGAATTTTATTCCGGGTTTTTTTATGCTCTTACTCTTAAAGGTAAAAAAGAACTTTTCGAACCTCCTCACGGTACGACTGCCCAATAGGGATCACTTTTTGGGTATTATGCAACTGCAGCTGATTTCCGTAAAGGGCCTTCACCTGCTGTTTGTTGACGATAAAAGACTTGTGAACACGCATAAAAACATTAGAAGACAATGATTCCACCAGATTCTTCAGTGATTCCAGAGACACTAGTTTTTGGTTTACACAGTGAATTGTAACATATTCACGCATCCCTTCAATGAATAGAATTTCGGCAATCTTTACCCTGTAGGATTTATGATCTGCTTTTACAATGATGCACTCATCCGGATCTTGCATTGAAACGTCCCCGGGCCCAATTGATGAATTACTTTTCAGGAGGCGATCACCGGCCTTTTGCACCGATTGCATAAAGCGTTCGAAAGAAAAAGGTTTTAGCAGATAATCTATCACATCTAGTTGGTATCCCTCCAACGCATACTCTGAATATGCAGAAGTGATGACCACCAGAATGTTCTTTAGCTGAAACGCTTTCAGAAAATCCATTCCTGATATCTCGGGCATTTGGATATCAAGAAAAACCAGGTCGGCCCCACCCCCCTGAAGCAATGGTAAAGCCTCCAGGGGAGCTTTAAAGCTTCCTGCCAGCTCCAGATATGGAAAACGATCAATGTAGTCTTTCAGCAATGCCCGGGCCGGAAATTCATCATCAATTATCACGCAACGTATCTTCATGAAACCACTATTTCCAGGTTTACTTCAAAACGATCTTCCAGGTCATTAATTTCTATTTGATGACGACCTTTATAGAGAAACGACAAACGCTTTTTTACATTCTCAATCCCAATACCGCCGACTTTATCCTTGGATATTTCAGCAATCGGTTTACTATTGGCGCAAAAGAAATGGATTCTTCCGGTTCCGGACTCAAGTTTCATTCGAATCCATCCATTCACGGTATCATCAATATTTCCATGTTTAAAAGCATTCTCCACGAACGGAAAAAACAGCATAGGCTCTATTTTCGTCTCCGAATCAACCTTCTCCATATCAATATCCAGCAGCGGCGAATCTTCCAGCTTAATTTTCTGAAACTCTACAAAATTCTCAATATAATCAATTTCCATACTGAGTGGAATTTTGTGAGTATCCGTTTCATAAACAATAAACCGGAGCATCGAGGAGAGCATCAGAATCAACTTCGGTGTTTTGGGGCTCTGTCGCTGTGCCAGCGAATATATATTATTCAGAGCATTAAACAGGAAGTGAGGATTCATCTGTGACTTCAGGAATTTCATCTCCGTTTCCAGATTCTCGTTGGTCAATGAAAATCGTTCCTTCTCTTTCCTGCGTGCATCCACCATCACCCAAAACATAGTACTCAGGAACAATATCCCCAGGGAAGAAAGCAGACTAAAAACCGTATGTCGGCCAATAAATTCACCGGGGGGGGTAGGCGGCCTATTCAGATCTCTACGCTCAGGTATTCTGCCGTTTTGCTTCAGCGGAACTATTTCTTTCATTCTTTCTCCCTGAGGAGTCGCAATATCCATAACTTCAGACTGGTTTATTATCATTCTTTCCCAATCTTCTTTATCTACAGGGTCGGTAACATTCCACAAAAAGGAGACAGAACCCAATAAAATGAAAATGGCAATCCCATACGCCATAAATCTGCTACGCCCCACCAGCAACGGCAGAAGCACCAGTATATTAACATAAAAAATAAATGCGTTAATCACCAGTGTACGTAAAGTCATAATAAGCGCAGTGCCGGAATCGAATATCAGGTTGGGCCCGTAAAAAAGCACAAATGAATAGCCCACCCAGATAATAATATGCAGCCATCCCAATTTCCTGTACTCAGCTTTAATTACAGACCCGACCCCGTCGTAACTCTTATGCTTTTTTTGCCAATTCATACGGTTCAGTCAAAAAAATCTTTTTCAATCATAATCATTTTGTTCCTCATCGGGATAGAAAGTCCATACATCATCGAAATAATAACCAAAACTATTTCCTGTGGTAACATACGGCTTGTTATTAATCGTGAAAGCTACCGCATCACTTCTTGATGAGCCTTCAAAATTAGTCTTTTCTTCCCAGAAATCGGTAATCGGATTGTACTCCCAGGTACTGTTTCCGGCATATCCAGCACCTCCCGTGGTCAAATAACCACAACCATTCATTGTAAAGGCTGCAATATTGCTTCCCTTCAGACTATATTCATCATCATACGATTCATCATCGTTGGTGTTACTGGTGATTTCACGTTTTTCGGTCCAGTTGTCGGTCTCAGGGTCATACACCCATGCATCAGTCACATAATTGCTATTGTCAACACCGGTAAAAACATAAGCTTTACCCTCCAGCACAAAAACCGCTGCATCGCGCCGCTTTGAACCACCAATACTCATAATTTGCACCCAATTGCCGGTGGAAACATCAAATCGATAAAAATCCTTTAACCGGTTCCCATCGTATCCAGTTCCCACATACCCCTTGTCATCAATACTAAAAGCTATAGCGGAGTAACGAGCCGTTCCGGGAAAGTCGGATGCCTGTATCCATTTCCCGCTATCTCCCTGAGCAGGGTCAAATTCCCAAAAATCTTTCAATTTATTTTCACCGTCATAACCCGTCCCCACATAACCTTTGCCATTGGCTGAAAAAGCCACTGCCCCATTGCGTGCGGGTGCTTCAGCAGGTAACGAAGCGACCTCCCTCCAGGAGTCGTTGGCAGCATCATATCGCCAGAAATCCCTCAGACGTTCATCTTCTTCGCCGTTGTACCCCGTCCCCACATAAGCATACTCTCCAATTACGAAAACCACGGCATCGGTTCGCGGAATGCCTTCAAAAGCGCCCAGTTCAACCCAGTTGCCAAGAAGTTCATCATCATCATCATCGTCACAAGCCGTAAAAACCAGTAATGTGGATAACAAAATCCACCAGAATGTTTTGGATAATTGCATAAAATATTAATGTTTAAGATTTTAATTATTCATCAACAGCCCTCTCCGAAGCTTTCCAGCAGACGACTTTGACTACAAAAAGACAAATTACCGCATTGTCCACCATCTTTTTTCAACCAACCGTTGTCTGCTCCATCCCAACGATTGTTTTTCATCTATTTCCTTAAAGAAAACGGGGTAATAGATACAAAACTGCTGCTTGTAGGGGCTTTTCCTCTTCTTGTTGAAAAAATACCCTTTCAATGACTCCTGGTCTCTACATTCGCTGCCATTGTAAAACCGAAAAGAATTTATGCATAAAAAGAACTTAACACATTCTCTTCTTCAGGTAATTCTGATTTTGGGGATCCCCCTCTTGTATTCCTGCTCTGAGGGGGATCTCTCTATTGGAGATGGTTTTGTAAACTCCGAGACCTATACAGCCATCACGGATACCTTTTCATTAAATTTATCCACTTTCAGAATGGATAGCGTGGAAACTTCAGGTACCGGAACGGCTTTGTGTGGTCACAGCAAAACCCATGAAACCCGGGCCACCGGCTTTTTCCAAATAGCGCTGACCGCGGACAACATCGACAAAAAGGAAAAATTTGATTCCCTTTGCCTGATATTAAACCATTCCGGATACTATCTGGGAGATACCAGCAAATTGTTTGGACTAAACGTGCATCTTCTGAAGGAAGAGATAACAACCAACTCATCGGGATCAATTTGTGCCGATGACTCCTTTAAATATTCAAAGGCCCCCGTAGGCAGTTATCGTTACTTCCCGGAACCCAATTCAGGAGAAGTATTAACGATCAGGCTGACTGATTCTCTGGGGTTAAGACTTTTGGACACCCTGCAAACAAACAGCACCCTCTCTTCAGCCGACTTTGAAGACATAATCCGGGGTATTGCTTTAGTCTCCGATACATCTATTTCAGATGCCATCATAGGTTATTCCGCATCGGAAGGCAACATCAACCTCCGGCTATATACCCACAAGGTGGAACTGGAAGAAACCGAATACACACACGATTTTCCGCTAGAAAATGAAACCTTGCAATTCAACCATATTGAAACACTTACAACCAACAAAGCTCTGCAATCGCTTCGTTCGCACAAGCAAAAAATTCCAGAGTTAAAACTAAACCACTCAGCAATTCTCCAGGGCGGCACGGGCTTTTTCACCCGGATTGACATCACAGGCCTGACATCAATGAAAGCACTGCAACAAGAGGGACAAATTGTTAAAGCAACTCTTCAGGTGGGTGTTAAAACAGATCAGAATATCACCAACACACCACCATCATCACTCTACCTTCTGGAAGCTGACAAAATCAATCAGATTTCCTCCTATATCGTTAACAGCAACAGCAATACGGTTACAGGCTCGTTAAGTAAGAGTTCTTCACTTTATGAGGAAAACTACTTCTACACATTTGACATCACCTACTTTCTGAATGCACTCATCAACGAAGAAGTGACCACCGAAGGAACAGGCATTGTGCTGGCACTGCCCGAAGAAGACCTTCAGGGCAGCGTGAACAAAGTCACCTTTAAAGGTTATACAGATTCTTCGGCAGAGACCAAACTAAATGTTTTTTACTATAATTATGACAAAGAATAAACTACACATCCTGTTTATTATCCTGCTTTCTATCAACGGCATCAATTGTCTCAGGGCGCAAAACGCAACCTCGTCGCCCTATTCCATCTTCGGATTTGGGAACATGGAAACAGCGGCCCATGCCAGCAACAGTGCATTGGGAAACAGCGGCGTGGCGCTGCCGTCGGAAGGATATCTCAACTCCCTCAACCCTGCTTCGCTGAGTACGCTGGACTCCTTATCTTTTTACTTTAACCTGCAGGGACAGGGTTCCTTCAATAGATTTTCCATGTCGGGGAAAGAACAGACCAACTTCGACACCAATTTTGATATTTTGTCCATGGGATTCAGAATAACCCCCTGGTGGGGAGTATCATTGGGTCTATACCCCTTTTCGAGTGTTGGCTATGAAATAAATGCCGGCAGCGACATTCTGGGTTCCAACACCGATTACCCCATCGTTTACGAAGGCAGTGGAGGTCTCTCAAGAGCGACTCTTTCGAACGGAATAAAAATAAGGGAAAACCTGTCAGCCGGAGTTGATGTATCGTTTCTCTGGGGCTCTTCCGATATCGTAGAAACAGCCGATTATTCGTCGCTCAGTGGCATAACTATTGCCAACACGAGAAAATGGTATTTCAACAACCTCTATCTGAAATACGGATTGCAATACAACACAAAAACCGCTCACGGCAATTGGTATGCAGGAGCCACCTGGCAACCCAAAACCAACATTTATGCGACTTTCAACCAAACCATTGAACAAAATGAAAGTGCCACGTATTACGACGAGGATCAGTCGGCCGATGATGTATGGCTCCCCAATATTTATACTTTTGGAATGGCTCGTAAATGGAATTCAGGATGGCAAATCTCTGCCGATTACTCTTTTTCTGAATGGTCGGTATTGAATGAAAGCAACACAATGACAGGTGCTTTCACGACTCCCAGACGTTTGGTGGTGGTATCGCTTATTCACATCCGAAAAACAAACGCAAATTCATCAACCGGATGTCATGGCAGGCAGGAGCATTCTACACCGACGGAAATATTAGCGTAACCGAAACCAGGATTGAAGAAAAAGGGATAAGTGCAGGATTTTCCATTCCCATCAACGAGGCGGGAAACAAGCTGCATTTCAGCTATCAATACTCCGTAAAAGGGACTCAGAAAAATGGCCTGATTGAAGAAAACTACCATAAATTCAAAGTCAGTTTCTCCATTATTGAACGCTGGTTTGGTAAGCAGAAATTTTATTAACACTGCGGGTCTTTGAGATTTTATTAAGCGGTTCCCAGGTTCGGATCCAGGCATCGCTGAAGCGCCCGTTTTTCTGAATGACACTACGGTAATGTTCTGCTTCCTCCCGGCTTTTGAACTGACCGCTAACATAGCGCATATAACCATCGCGCCCCTCAAGAGCATTGACCGATTCCATGTTTAGCCCTTTGAAGAACCAAAATCCGGCTTTAGGGTAATGTTTGAGCGCTAAAACCTGAACGGTAAAGGTGGTATCCCGTAGTTGCGATTTTGTTGCTGTCTGCGGATGAACCTGTGCCAACTGAGGTGCTCCAGAATCCATGGAGTGTTGTTCGGGTGTCAACGGAGCCGCCATTCGCGGATCCTGTAACATGACAATCTGTTCAGATTTTTTATAGGATAGTTGTTCCGGAATATGTATGCTTTTCTTTTCCTCTGCAGAACCGGGAGTTACCTCTTTGATGGTATAGCTCTCTCCGGACTCCAGGAATAAAAGATAACGACCGGTAGCGGGATTGGGCCGGTAATCGCCTACACGCTTATTGTCCGAATCGCGCGAAACAAGCAGCCTTATCTGCTCCACCGGCAGATTTCTGGAGTTTTGAATAGTTCCCTCAATCACAGCAAGAGACCCACTGTAAAGCGAGTCAAACTCCACTTTATAGATATCTGACCTTCCCACATTTTCCGAAAACCGGTAAGAGGCATAATAAGCCTTGCTTTTGTCCAGAGTAGGAACAAAGAAAAAATCATCGTCCGGAGTATTGATAGGATGCCCCATATTCACCGGTTCTGTCCAGCGACCACCTGGTTGCATCTGACTGTAAAATACATCGAAGCGGCCCATCGAAGAATGTCCTTCGGATGCAAAATAGAGTGTTTGTCCATCGGGATGCAACATGGGTGTCTCTTCGTCTTTTTCTGAATTTATATTCGGCCCTAAATTAACAGGATCCTCCCAACGGCCATATTCATCGAGCCTGCTCATATATACATCCAATCCTCCGAAACCTCCGGGACGATTGCTGGTAAAAAAAAGGATGCTCTGATCAGGCGAAAGGCCGGCATGAGTTTCATCCCACTGCGAATTAATGGGGTAAGGAAGCTTTTCAGGTTCCTGCCATTCTCCGTTTAAGTAGTTACTCACATAAATACTTTTCCCGTCCCGATCGTTCTTATAAAGAAACAAACGGTTGCCATCGGGGGACAATGACAAAATTGATTTATGTTCTGTACGTGAAAAGAATTCATTCAATGCCCGTGGCTCAGTCCATCCATTTTCTGTTTTTTCGGCAAAAAATACTTTCTCCGGATACTGCCCGTCGGGCAATTGGGGTCCACGTCCTGAGGGCCTGCGTGAAGTGAAAAATATACGATTGCCTGTAAGTGAAACCAGTGGACTGTGATCGTCATACCCCGAGTTGAATGCCTGACCCAGATTCGTAATTCGCAAAGGAACAGGGTTCTTAAGTAAAATAGCGGCGTTTCGGGTTTGTTTCATCTCATTCCTGAATTCAACCCTCAGCTCCTCATCTTTTACGGAG
>NZ_JADQBH010000212.1 GCF_016278715.1 Marinilabilia sp.
AGGCGTGATGATATAAGTAAGGACGATAAACAGTCATCGGCAAATAAAAAGGAAGAGGAGGCTTCAGAAAAAAGAAAACGGAAGGAGACACGCCCCGAAAATGACCGGAATATCAGCAATTATGATAAGATGGCTGTGCTGGATGATTTCGGAACCGATCAGCCCGAAGAACTGACAAGTTCCTCGCTGAGGGGAAAGATTCAAAACCGCAACATAATGGTGGATTTGCAGGGGCCTTACGGACTAACCTTTTTCCCCGGAGACACGCTTGTACACAGAGTTCGTTATTTTGAACAGGATGTGGAGAAATTGTCTGAAAGCTTTAAAACCAACAAGCCGATTGAAATTGCCAACGTAACGGGAGAAATAAGCCGGGAGGCTTCAGCTCTTTTGTTTGAAAATATTGGTGGACTTACAGAAAAGATAGCAAATGAAAACCGGGTTGAGCAACAGGTTACTTTGCTCATGGAAAGAGGATTACATTTCCTGGCTGTCCAAAATCTTAACAACGCCATTGACGATTTTAGTCAGGTTGTTGCTCTGGATAGTACCAATTATCTGGCATTGTTTCAAAGAGCCATTGCCCGATACAAGATGGTGGAAACAGTGAGATCTTTTGAAGCTGAAGAAGCGCCATCAGTGGAGCAGCTGGACCTGAAAGGTTCCAATACTCCTTTGGGAACTGCAGGTAATGCTGAACAGGCTTCTATTCTTGATTACAACCTGATTATTGATGACCTCAACAGAGTGATCGACCTGGCGCCCGGTTTCGAGTTTGCCTGGTTCAACAGGGCTTATATGAAAAGTCTTTTGCGTAATTTTGAAGCATCGGTAGATGATTACTCCAAAGCCATTGAAATAAATCCAGATTTTGCAGAGGCCTATTTTAACCGCGGTTTGAACAGAATTTATCTTGATCAGACTGCTGAAGGAACCCTGGATTTGAGTAAAGCTGGTGAATTGGGTGTTTTTGAAGCCTACAGTATTATAAAAAGATACGGTTCTTTTGATACGGATACTGAATTGAAAGAGGAGGTTGAACATGAGTAATGAGTTGCCCGTAAATATGGACCTTGACAATGCGGAGTTTCGCAATGCACTGCAATTAATTCAATATACCAACTCGTCGGTTTTCCTAACCGGAAGGGCAGGCACCGGAAAATCAACGTTTCTCAGATACATTTGTGAAAACACCCATAAGAAGCACATCGTTGTTGCCCCTACGGGCATCGCTGCTATTAATGCCGGCGGGGTAACGATGCACTCTTTTTTTAAGATTCCTTTTCGGCCTATTTTGCCTGATGACCCCGACCTTTCTACTAAGGATGGCCGCATTTTCGATTTTCTGAAATACAACAAAGAAAAGATCAAACTCATTCGGGAGACTGATTTATTAATTATCGACGAAGTATCCATGGTTCGGGTGGACATTCTGGACTTTATTGATCAGGTTTTGAGGGTGTACACTAAAAATAAAACACTTCCTTTTGGAGGAAAGCAGGTGTTGATGGTGGGAGATGCCTTTCAGCTTGAGCCCGTGGTTCGTTCCGACGACTGGAAGATTCTCAGTCGGTTTTACAAATCTCCTTTTTTCTTTTCAGCTAGGGTGTTTTCGCGCATTCCGTTGGTTCAGATTGAATTGGAAAAGGTTTACCGGCAAAATGATAAAACGTTTGTTCATATGCTGGACAAAATACGTGTAAATGCTGCTGCTCCTGCCGATATTACCAAAATCAATCAGCGGCTCGACAGGAGTTTTGAACCTCCTGTAAACGAACTTTTTATTACGCTTGCCACCCGTCGCGATACCGTAAATTACATCAACGATAAGAAACTGGATGAACTGGAGGGGAAACCCGAAACTTTCACAGGCGAAATTCAGGGAGAATTTTCAGAATCCAGTTTGCCAACGCTGAAAGAATTGGTAGTGAAAGAGAATGCGCAGGTAATGTTTGTAAAAAACGATCAGCAAAAACGCTGGTACAACGGCACACTTGGGTTGGTAGACGAAATAGGTGAAGATGGTATTTATGTGCGCACAGAGGACGATCAGGTTCACCTGATAACACGTGAGAAATGGCTGAATCTGAGATATCGGTACGATGAAAAAAACAATAGGATAATTGAGGAAGAGATAGGTTCTTTTACGCAATATCCGCTGCGTTTGGCATGGGCCATCACCGTGCATAAAAGCCAGGGACTGACTTTTGATAAGGTCGTGATCGACTTCAGTGGCGGTGCTTTTGCCGGTGGCCAGTTGTATGTGGCATTGAGCCGATGCCGCTCTCTGGAAGGTATTGTTCTCAAGACTCCGGTAACCTCGCGCGATGTGATTGTCAATCCTCAGGTGACCCAGTTTGCCCGTTCTGCCAATGACCAGCATCTCATACAGGAAGAATTGAACAAAGCCAAGGCCGATGGTGCTTACATCTCAGCTTTGAAAAGCTTCCGGCAGGGCAACTGGCAGGAATCGGTTCATTATTTGGCTGAAGCAATAAAATATCGGAATGATGACCTGGAAAGACCCGAAATTCAGCGATTTATGGCTTCTCAGATGGTCTTTGCAACCCGTTTGAAGGACAAAATTGCTTCTTTGGAAGAGGAACTCTCTCAGCAACAGAAAAATGTGGAAGAATTTGCCCGTGAATATTTTCTGATGGCCAATGAGTGCGAAGTGAAATTTAAGGATAAAAGAAGTGCGCTTGCCAATCTTAATAAGGCCCTGAGTCTGAATCCCCGTTTTATTGATGCTCTGGTGCGCCGGGGTACGATTCTGACCGAAACAGGGGATTTGGACAACGCAGAGAAGGATTTTACTTCGGTGCTGAAATTGCGCCAGCGTCATTTCGAAGCCCTTTGTGGAAGAGGCAAAGCCCGTTTTCATCTGCGACATTTCTCCGGTGCATATCAGGATTTTTTGGAAGCATCTAATTTACAGCAATCCGATTCTGAAGTTTATAAGAATCTGGGCGATGTATGTGCCCGCCTGGGAGAAATGGACAAAGCACAGACTTATTGGAATATTGCTGCCAGCCTGGAGAACGAAGATTAAGATTCCGGGGTCTCGAATACCGGAATGGATATGTTGAACCGAATAGACAAAAGGCGAATGGTAATGATGATGCCAACGGTCAGCAATTCATTCAGAGCAACCGGGAAATCAAGCCATCTGAAAAGAAGATAAAACAAAGCACCCGTAATACAGGCGGTTGCATATATTTCTTTGTGAAAGATTAAGGGCACTTCATTGGTCAGTGTATCACGAATAACTCCACCCACTACTGCTGATGTCATCCCCATGATTACTGCAACTGCCGGATTTACACCCAGATTTAGTGCCTTTTCGAGACCGATGATGGTAAATACCCCGATCCCAATGGTATCGAACAAAAACAGCGTCCTGCGCATTTTGGCCACAAAGCGTTTAAAGAAAAGCGTAATTAAAAAGCCACTAAAGATGGCGATTAGATATTCGTAGCCCTGTAACCATGTAACCGGAGTTACTCCCAGCAACAGGTCTCGCATGGTACCGCCCCCGATTGCTGTTACTACTCCAATTACCATTACGCCAAAAAGATCCAGCTTTTTTGTTCCGGCGGTGAGAACCCCGCTGATTGCAAACACGGCCGTTCCGATGTAATCGAGCCAGATGATGATGTCTATGTTCATTAATTTAAAGGTTGAAATCCTGTTTGTTATAGTTCTTTTTATAATCTGGCTCGCAAAAGTAAGGAAATTCTCAACAACGGAAGCTCGGCCTACTTAACAACTTTTAAAGAACTTTTTCTTTAAATGAGATATATGAACATGTAAAAATGTAGATGTTTTTATACTTTTGTCAGCAAATTAATCAGAAGATATGCAGAAAAAGTATGTAATCATTGGAGGTGTAGCTGGTGGGGCTACCACAGCGGCACGCCTTAGGCGAATAGATGAGAATGCCGAAATCATTATGCTCGAAAAAGGAGAGCATATTTCCTATGCAAACTGCGGACTGCCTTACTATATCGGTGGGATTATCAAAGAGCGGGAAAAACTATTGGTGCAAACGCCGGAAAGTTTTGGTGGACGTTTTAATATTGATGTACGTATTTTTTCGGAGGTTAATGATATTGATTTTGAAACCCAAACTGTTAATGTTCGGGATTTAAAAACCGGAAAGGAATATACTGAACGTTATGATAATTTGGTTTTGTCGCCGGGGGCCCAACCGGTAAAGCCACCTATTCCGGGTATCGGTCATAAAAACATATTTACGCTCCGGAATGTGGGTGATACCGATCGCATTAAAGCGTTTGTGGATGATGAAAAACCTCGTTCTGCTATAGTGGTGGGAGCCGGTTTTATCGGTCTGGAGATGGCGGAGAATCTTCATCACCGGGGAATTAA
>NZ_JADQBH010000150.1 GCF_016278715.1 Marinilabilia sp.
TTAGCATTTTCATCAGTTTTGGTGATCATGTCAGCAAGGTTTAATGCCGGAAATGCAGCATTGCAGCCCATAAAATTTATTGCGGTATGAAAAATATCATTGGGCAAATTTAATTGCTCAATTAATTCAGCACCCAGACCCGGAGCATAAATTCCGGTACAGGTAACCGTAATTAAATGGGTAATTTTAAAATCAGAGATGGTGGTATTCATTTTTTTAAAGGCTGCTTTCATGGCAGCAATTGCGAGAGAAGCCGCATTTTCTTTGAATGCAGTTGTTCTTTGTGTAACATCCGGCAATGGTTGTTTTGCACTAAAAAAACTGTTTTCGGAGGGATTGTTACCAAAATCGGGTACAACTGAATAACGGGTTTTGATACCACTGTTGTGAAATAAGATATTCAGCTTCCGCGAAGCAGTTTCATTGTTGTATGCAGTTTTCATAAACTCCAGAATAGTACTTTGTCTTGCACTATATTTTGGTACTGCTGTTCCTATGGAGATAATTGTACTCATTGCTAAAACTAGTTTTAATTAGTGCCTGTCTAAAAGCTATAGACCGTTAGATTTTTAGAAATTTGAGGTTAGACAAACCGTATGATGTTCACTTTCTGATTTTTAATTAAAAACTTGACTGCCAGGCCTTTGAGATAATTAAGCGCAGTAAACGGGACTTTATGAACAGAAACTAATGATTGTTTAAAATCAGTACCAAAAAGTACAGATTCATGCATGTTGATGTAAGAAGATTCATGGTCATTGTTTTCTCGAAATTTGCATTTTTCGTGTTCTTTCGGACTTTTGCAAACCAAACCGACAAATAAACAATTACTGGCAACATCATTATAATAAACACTACCATAGCAATCTGCTGGTGCTTCAGGCTGAAATAAAAATAGAGCAACACCGTTGCAATCGAAAATAATATCCCTGAAAAAACGAAGGTTCCGTTGTATCCAAGTTTATAACTCAGGCTTGTTACTCCGTCTCTTTTATCGGCCTTGTGTTGATAAATCTGGGTGAGCGGATAAACACTGCCAATAAACAAACTTGCCACACTCATACATATAATATTATTGAGTGTAAAGAAGTTTGCAAAAGAAAACGTTGAAATTGCTGATGATGTCATCAAAAAAACAAAAGCTCCCTGGAAAATAAATACCGTTAAAAAACCAATGACCGCATATTGTTTTAATCTTACAGGACGGTAACTGTAAGCCCGCGACATCAGTATGAAAATGAAAACGTAAAGCGGGAAACTAAATGAAATCAAAAATCCACTCAACACAGCCACAACATCCATTAGCAATGTTGCGCGATATAGATTCCGCGAAACTTTTGGCGGATGTTTTAAACCGCCTATACTTTCGGTATCACGATCCTGGAAACTATTATACCCGTTACTGGATGGAAAAACCAACAAATGCAGAATAACAAAAGCAAGTGTCGTTGAAACCCAGTTGATGCTATCTGATTGACTAACAGCAAATAAAAAGACGGGCATTAAAAAGAACGAAAAGGGCAACCGCAAGTGTTTTACAGTGTTTTTGTCAAACCACGAAAGGATGATTATGTTCTTCATTTTTAGTGTTAAACAGATAAAAAACAGTTAAGTATATGAGGGGAGTAGACCAATTATTCTTTCGCAAATTTTATCAACTCAGCATTAAATTTCCGGGTTTCTTCCAGAAATAAGCTGTGACCGCTTTTTTTGAAAGCAACAATGTGCGAATTGGCGATTCCGGCTTTCATTTGTTCAGCCAGGTCGAAAGAGCAAATTTTGTCCTTTTTACCATGCATTATTACTGTTGGAATTTTAATCTTAGCAAGGTCAGCTCTCAGGTCAGTATCCCGCAAAGCGATTAAACCCTGGGCCATTGCATGGGAAGAGGAACTGATATTAATCCCGTTTAACCAACTGGCAATACCATCGTTTAGTGCAGTTTCTGTGGCTGAAAATATTTTTCCAAAATTGGCCAACAGTTTCGGCCGGTCCTTATAGTTCAAGGCAATTAAATTATCCACATCACTTTTGGGCAGATTATAAGGAAAATCATCACGCTTTGTCCATATTGGTGCGGCGGCCCCAAACAGAGCAAGTTTCGAAATAACAGCTTCTTTATCAGTGGCTGCTAAGCGGACTGCAATTGCGCCTCCCATGGAGAAACCGCCCAGAACGACATTCTTAACTTTTAGCTGGTTTAGAATCTTCCGGATATCGGCAGCATGTACATCGTAATCGCAATTTCTGAAGGGCTTATCCGATTTACCAAATCCACGTAAGGTTATACCGATTACACGAAAATTGTTGTTTACAAGGTCGGGGTATTGATATTCGTACATTTCGTCGCTAAGGGGCCAGCCGGGGATCAGAATTATGGGTCTGCCTTCGCCGGCATCAGTAACGTGAAGACGGACATTGGGCTCTACCTCAATGTATTCGGCCCTGGGTGGACCTGCTTTTATTTTTTCCATTTTAATAATTTTTAAAGGTCCGGTTCTTTTTACTAATCTGATTAATTCATAAGTTCTCGTTTTGATATGAATTTGTCAATAGCGCCAGAAAAAGTCTGCTCATGGTTGATTAATAACGAAATATTGCTGCCAGTCCGGTTTCGGAAGGCATTTTATCCTTAGGAAGCACCATTACCTGTCCACCCATTTTTATTACCAATTCACCCATGTCATCCAGCAGGTCATCGACTCTGGGATTATTTAAATTTTTTTTTTTGTGTGTTTCCCGTCACAAGATTGGTAATCCTGACCGGGATTATCCGGTCGTTCTCCACAATAAGTGTGTCAACCCGCCCCGCATCTGGCTGGACAGTTGTGATTTTAATTTCTCAATAACCAAGGTCACAACTTTTTAGTTTTAATGCATTACACAATTCGGAATAAGAGTTACATTATTCACACTTTTTTATTGTAATATATTTTTCCGACAAGTGCCAAAATTGCGTTGTATATTTACTGCACTCCCGGTATGAAAACTCAACTCATTTCGAAACCGGGCCAGAGCTTTTTGCATAATTAACTAATCCCAAATAGACCATGTGGTTTTCCAAATCTGCAAATGAAGTTTTAAATGAATTAAGTGTTGATCAGGCTTATGGTCTTTCTGACGAGGAAGCCTTAATCAGGTTGAAGAAATATGGCAAGAATAAGCTTCAGGCTGAAAAAAAGAAAAGCATCATTAGGATGTTTTTTGAACAGCTTAAAAACTGGCTCATTTATATCCTTTTGGGAGCAGTGGTTATAACCCTATTTATGGGTGAGTATATTGATTCGATAATAATCCTTTTGGTTATAAATATTAATGCCATACTTGGTGTTGTGCAGGAGGTAAAAGCCGGAAAAGCGATTGAAGCCCTTCAGAAAATGGCATTTCCTAAAGCCCTGGTTCGCAGAAGCGGCATAGTTAAGGAGGTTGATTCGGAAAGTCTTGTTCCCGGGGATATTCTAATCCTTGATGCGGGAAGAATTATCTCTGCCGATATGCGTCTGATTGAATCCATTAATCTTCAGGTTGATGAATCATCCTTAACAGGAGAATCCGTTCCATCAGAAAAAGACGCTTCCCTAATTCAAACTGACCTGAAAACGCCTCTGGGTGACCGCTTAAACTTAGGTTTTATGTCAACGATTGTTACCAGTGGAAGGGGATACGGAGTGGTAGTGGGAACAGGAATGAATACGGAAATGGGTAATATCGCTTCCATCATCAACACTGAAGTCAAGACGAAAACCCCATTGGAAATCCGATTGGACAAATTAGGCAAAACACTTGGTATTATTGCAATTGCCATCTGTGTGTCGATTTTCATTATTGCCCTGTTTCAGGGAAGGGATTTAACAGAAATGTTTATGATGTCCATTTCTCTGGCTGTAGCAGCTATTCCCGAAGGACTGGCAGCTATTGTTGCCGTTGTGCTGGCTGTGGGAGTAACTAATCTTTCCAAAAGAAATGCCATCATTAAAAATCTTTCTGCAGTTGAAACGCTGGGTTCCCTGAATATTATCTGCTCAGACAAAACAGGGACCTTAACTCAAAACAAAATGACCGTTACCAGCTCCTTCACGCTGGACGGATTGGTGAGCGCAGATTTGGAAAATCATGATTCTGAAGAATTAAAGTTTTTGGCAAAAACGATGATTCTTTGCTCGGATGCAAGCTATGACAATGGAGAAGGCACCGGAGATCCAACCGAAATAGCTTTGCTTGTTATGGGAGACGAGCTGGGGCTTGACCGGAAAGCAATGCAAGAAAGCAGCAGGCGCATCGATGAAGCAGCCTTTGATTCCGATCGTAAGTTAATGTCTACTCTGATTGAAGAAAACGGGGAGCTTAGGGTTTATTCCAAAGGCGCCATCGGAAGCATTGTTGAA
>NZ_JADQBH010000025.1 GCF_016278715.1 Marinilabilia sp.
AATTTTTATACCATGTACAATTATAAAAAAGAGCTTGTCGCTCAGCATACACAGCTCCACCATAACGACCGGAATTAAATGAAAAAATTACATTCCCAAACAACGGTCGGGCATTCAACACGGAATAAACCCCACCCCCATTCGAAGACCCCTGATTCCTTCTAAACCAACAGTTCTTCACAATTGGATCGCCATCATATATAAAAAACCCTGTCCCCGAAGATCCTTTTCCATCCTCAATAATAAAACCATCGACCATTGTTCGGTAATTCGGATTCACATCGGCCGCCTCACGTAAGGCAACAATACGATAACTATTATCCGCATTATCTCCCTCAACCCCGATATCACCACTCAGTATGGTTTCATTCAGGCGCCAGTCGCGCTGTGCCAAATCGGTCTCATCACCGGCAAAACCACCATAATAATGAACCCCGTCTTTCAGTTCGAAACTGATATCCCGATTCCCGGCAGTAGTAGGTTTATAAATACCGGCAGCAACCCAAACTTCATCACCGGGCACAGCAGCAGCCAGGGCAGTTTGTAAATCGGAATAAACATTGGTCTGATTTTGCCAGGCGGTACTCGCAGTACCCGGCTTTACATAAAGGATATCGGCTTTTAATTCGGAGAAAGAAATGGCCAGAATCAACGAGAAAATGAGGTAAAAATGCTTCATAATTGGGGCTATTACAAATTATAATTTACCCCTCCTTATGAACAAACAAGTAACCAAGTTCTATATTTTTTTAGCTGACTCGGTTTTGTTAAAGATCAAACCGGGAAGGGTTGTGTTTTTTAACAAAATTGAACAATATTACCAATTATTAAATAATCGACCAACCGCCAACCGTAAATTTTTGATGAACCTCAAAAAACCTTTTAGGGATTTCGCATCGAATGATTAAATTTGATGCCGGAATATATAATAGTGAATTGTTGATAGTTTATAAAATAGTTGGGAATTTCAGTAACAAAGAAAATTAAATTGTTAATAAAATAGCAATGCGATCAAGCTGTTAACAAACAACATACGACCAACATTCAAATAAACAAACACCATTTCGCAAAAGAACCATAACAAAAAAAACAAAAAGGCATGAAGCAGTTTTTTACCATATTTTTTCTCAGCATACTCTCCCTCAATGTACCAGCACAAGAACCCAACGCATCTCCAGATCGGGCACTGGAACTGTTCACACAGGGTAACTATGCCGAAGCACTTCCCATGTACGAACAACTCATTGAGCGCTACGATCGGGAAGCCAAATACAATTATTATCTGGGAGTTTGCCTGGTAGAACAGCGTCAGAACAACAGCGAGGCCATCCGAAGATTAAAATATGCACTCTCCAGACGGGTCAACAGAGATGTTCATTTTTATCTTGGAAAAGCTTATCAGAAAGCTTACGAATTTGAACTGGCGGAGAAGGAATTCAACAACTTCCTGAAGTATGCCACAAACGGTGATCCCCGACGCGCAAAAGCTCTCAGGTACGTTCAGGACTGCCAGAGTGCCACTTCACTTATCACCAAACATTTCAGCATTCAGATAGTCAACAAAGATACCGTTCCAAACCAGCAGCTTTTGTCGATGTACAAAATCCCAACGGATGCAGGGACACTTGCAAAAAACAAAAGCTTCTTTAAAACAGGGGTTCCGCCGGAGAAAATCATGTACCGCACCGAGAAAGGCGATGATGTTTACTTTGTTCTGGAAGAGCCGGACACTACTCTTCACGACATCTACTTTATGGAGCAGTTGCTGGAACGCTGGAGCGGCAGCAAAAACCTGGGCGAACCCATCAATTCAGATTTTGACGATCGTCACCCATTTCTGATGGTTGATGGCACCACTTTTTTCTTCGCTTCTGACCGGCCCGGGGGAATGGGCGGATTAGACATTTACCGATCAATTTTTGACCCGGTGAGTGACACCTTCTCTACTCCTGAGAATCTGGGACCACCATTTAACTCACCCGACGATGATTTTCTGTTTGCTGCCGATCCATTTGGCGAAAGAGCCTGGTTTACTACCAACAGAGGGGTTGCTCCCGGGCAGGTGGTTGTGGTAAAAATTGTATGGGATAACGGAGTTTTCAAGAACCTGACAGAAGACATTAATCAGATTAAAGAAATTGCTGCGCTTCCATTGAGTGAAGGCAACTTCTGGGAAGATCGGATTCAAAAAGAGAAAGAAAAGAAATCTGTCTCCCGGGGCGGAAACATTCAACAGTTTCAGTTTTATATCAACGACACACTGGTTTATACCAACTTCGACCAATTCCTGAGTGATGTTGCACGCGCTGAATTTAAAAGAGGCCAAAGCGTGGATATGCAAAAGGACAGTCTGGAACAGGTCATGCGCAACAAAAGAGAGCAATATTCCAAAAGCTACAATCAGGAGGAGTTGAGCCGACTCATGGATGAAATTCTGGAACTGGAAAAAACAGTTTACGGTCACGACGATCAGGTAAAAAGACATTACATAAGAGCCCGGCAACTGGAAATGGACAAGATTTCGGAACTAAAGAACCGCGGAGCGTATGACGGGGTAAAGAAAACCACCCCGGGCAAAACTCCTAATTCCGGAGCTATTTCAAGACCACTGAAATCAGGTGATTTTTCGTTTTATTCCGACGATGAATTCCAGTCAAGGCAAAAACGCCTGAATCCAATGTATGATAAATACTTTTCGCCGGCACAAATACAGGTGCTTCAGCAAACCGACAGCATGTACACATGGGCAAACATCATGCAACTGGAAGCTTCAAAGTTACTGGAGAGTTCAGTGACTTTCAACGAAGAAGAAGAACAACAGAGCCTTCTGGAAAAAGTCAGAAATCTGGACTCTTTATCGAAGAATGCGAATGCCCAGGCGGAAAATACCGAATCGCTTTCGAAACAGGCCAGATATATGAAGCAACAGGCTTTATCGATGTACCATGAAGCATTGGACAAAAAATTTAACATCTACAAACCGGTTCTAAAACGAATGGCTGAAAACTCAGGAACCGGCAAATGGGACAATCTTCTTGGGGAAGCACAGAGTCGATTTGAACAAGCCAACAACGGGATTGACAAAATGGCTGTGTGGAATCCAGGACAATACGAAGATCTGGGCGGATTAAAAAGACAAGCTATTGAAATGATTGAGACCAGTTTACTCAGTCACAACCCGGCAGACAATGCAACCATCGCATCAACACCGTCTAATACCAATAGAAACACATCTTCAATAAAAACGCAGGAAACCCCAGCCCAAATAGAAGAAAATGCAGCCCAAAGCAGCAACAGTAAGGATATCGTACAAACCGCTTTTGAACAAAAAACAAAAAGTGCAGCTATTCAGAACCCGGTTTACAAAATTCAAATAGGGGTTTTCCGAAACACCCCTGATTCCGATGCGTTGGCACAAATACCGGAGATAACATCACAACCCGTTCCCGGGAAAGACCTGACCCGGTATTACACCGGAAATTGGAACAAATACAGTGAAGCCGTACAAAGCATCAGTAGAGTTCGAAACAATGGATTCCCCGGAGCATTTATCGTTGCATTCGTAGACGAACAGAAGATTTCGCTGGAGGAAGCAAAAAGTATGAGTGGAGAATAATAACCTCAGAACAATTCTGTCCTAAATAAATATTTTGAACGTTCGGACGGTCTTGTTGGGGACCGACCTTGGCAGGTAAGCCTAAAAACAAGGTTGTTTTATCGTAAAATCGTCTCTGTCTGAATCTCGTGCGCGTAGAAAGCGAGATGAGTTTTGACGATTACGATGAAAGAACCGTCGTTTTTAGGGCGAAAGCTGGCTCAGTCTTGATCTTCTTTGCCTACTTTCTTGTATCAAGACAAGAAAGTAGGTCAGGGTTTAAGGGATGAAATCCCTTTTTGGGAAATGTTTAGGACACTATTGACCTCAGAATAAATGCAAACACTTGTTTAGATAGAATTATTTTCCTATTTTACGTCAAATTTTTGAACTATGGCACCTTACGATAAGCGGAAAGAAAATTCGGGTTCCAGCAAAGAAAGTATTGGCAATCACCTGCTGGTATTACACAACGATGACTTCAATTCTTTTGATGACGTCATTGATGCTTTGATTGAATATTGCAACCACGACACGTTGCAGGCCGAACAATGTGCCACCCTCACCCACTACCGCGGATACTGTGAAATAAAAAGAGGAGCATTTCAGGAATTAACCGATTTACAAAAACACTTAACAGGAAAGTCCTTAAAAGTCACTATTGATTAACCCTACACAATGACAATTATTGTTTTACTGATTATTACCGGACTGTTATTACTTATTTTAGAATTCTTTGTGGTTCCGGGAATTACCATCGCCGGGATTGGCGGTCTGGCAATGATAGTCGGTGGTATTTTCATGGCCTACGGCATAGATACTTCAACCGGACATATCACACTGGCTATCACCATTTTCTCCACACTAATCATCCTTTTTTATGCACTCAGGACAAAAACCTGGCAAAAACTGATGCTAAGTTCAAGCATCAACAGTAATGTGGACACAGTGCAGGAAAACTCCATAAATATTGGCGACACAGGCAAAACCATTACACGATTGAATCCTATGGGCAAAGCCAGGATTAACGGCCAGGATGTGGAAGCCCGTTGTCCGGGACAATTCCTCGATCCCAAAGTAGAAGTTGAAGTAACAGAAGTTTTTAAAACATATATTATTGTTAAACCAGTAAAATAATTACTATGGAAGTTTTCGGAACACTCGGGCTCGTTGCAGTCATCATTGTTCTCTTTTTCGTGATTCTGTATTATGTACCCGTAATATTGTGGTTCTCGGCTCTTGTAACCGGTGTTCGCATCTCACTTCTTCAGTTGGTGCTCATGCGCATCAGGAAAGTGCCGCCATCCATTATTGTAGGGCAATGATTGAGGCTCATAAAGCCGGGCTGCAAACCATCAAACGCGATGAACTGGAAGCCCACTTTTTGGCAGGTGGTAACATTGAAAACGTGGTTCATGCGTTGGTTTCGGCATCAAAAGCCAACATCGACCTGACTTTTCAAATGGGAACCGCCATTGACCTTGCCGGTCGCGATGTTTTTGAAGCCGTGCAAATGTCAGTAAATCCTAAAGTAATTGACACCCCACCTGTGGCTGCTGTTGCCAAAGATGGTATTCAGCTTATCACCAAAGCCAGAGTTACCGTCCGTGCCAACATCAAACAGTTGGTAGGTGGTGCCGGAGAAGAAACAGTACTGGCCCGTGTAGGTGAAGGTATCGTTTCATCAATTGGTTCATCCAGTTCGCACAAGGCGGTACTTGAGAACCCCGATTCTATCTCAAAAGTTGTTTTGAGCAAAGGACTGGATGCCGGTACAGCATTCGAAATTCTTTCCATTGATATTGCTGATATCGACATAGGTAAAAACATTGGTGCTGAACTTCAGACTGACCAGGCGGAAGCGGATAAAAACATTGCCCAGGCAAAAGCCGAAGAGCGCCGCGCCATGGCAGTTGCCGAAGAGCAGGAAATGAAAGCCAAAGCTCAGGAGGCCCGTGCACATGTAATCGAAGCAGAAGCCGAGGTTCCAAAAGCCATCGCCGAAGCCTTCAGATCCGGAAATATCGGAATTATGGATTACATGAAGTACAAAAACATAGATGCTGATACGCAAATGCGTGACTCAATTTCTAAACCCCAGCAGTCGTCAGGTCGCTCTAAAAACGACAATTCCAACGACAAAGGGAAAAACGATAAATAATAAACTGTAAATCATCATTTAAAGGCCGGCCCAACTCATGGTCGGCCTTTTTCAGCAGTAATAAACTAAAGGCAACAAAATGAGAACAACATTCAAAATTGCAATCCTCCTCGTCACCATCTCAGTGTTGATGGGATGTCAGAAAGAAACAAAACTCTCTTTACCTGCCATCTTTGCTGATGATATGGTATTGCAACAAAATACCAATGCCGTAGTATGGGGAAAAGCTTCCCCGGGAGCTGAAATCACTGTTTCAGGTAGCTGGGACCAATCAGCCACAGCCACCGCCGGCGAAGACAGCACATGGCAGGTTGAATTGACCACCATTGAAGCCGGTGGCCCGTACGAACTGTCCTTCAATTTGGCAGATACTACCATCACCCTTAAAAATGTAATGTTGGGTGAAGTCTGGCTGGCTTCGGGACAGTCGAACATGGAAATGCCACTGAAAGGGTGGCCCCCCAATGACACCATTATGAATTCGGCACAAACCATTGCCAACTCAAACAACCCGGATATTCGGATGTTTACTGTTGCCAGAAATATGTCATCCCAACCGCTTGAAGACGTTTCTGGTTCGTGGGCCCCTGCAAATGCTGATAATTCCGGAAATTTCAGTGCGACAGCCTACTTTTTTGCCCGCAAACTAAATGCTGATCTGGGTGTTCCCGTAGGAATTATTCACAGCAGTTGGGGAGGAACCCCAATAGAGGCATGGATAAGCAAAGAGGAACTATCCGAAAATAAAGATTTCGAAAACGTTGTCAAAGATCTGGAAGAGGTTGCTCCTCAGACAGAAGCCTACGACAAATGGCTGACAGCCAATGAATCTGTGAACATCCTCCCCTCTGCCGAAAACAAAGAACCTTTCAAAAATCTGGATGCTTTCGACGATTATTGCAGCAATCCTGAAACCAATACCGATAATTGGAAAACGGCAACACTCCCGACAACCATTGAACAAACAGAGATTGGAGAAATGGATGGTATTGTTTGGTTCAGGAAAAATATTGAGATCCCGGAAAATTGGGAAGGAAAAGAGGTTATCATTTCTCTCGGGCCCATTGATGATATGGATGTTACGTACCTCAACGGGGAAAAAATCGGAGGAACCGAAGTGGAAGGTTTTTGGCAGGAAGTGAGATATTACACTATTCCTTCCGAACTGGTTCAATCAGGAGAGGCAACCATTGCGGTGAAAGTAATTGACCATCAGGGAGGCGGAGGAATTTACGGAACCCCTGAACAGATGAAAATTCACCCCAAAGGTGATGAGTCGGATGCCATTGCCCTGAGTGGAGAATGGGAATACAAGGTAGTGGGTCAAATTTCAGGTAGCAAACTCTATTTATTTGACCCTTCATCCGACACCTACGATTCGCGCCCGGAACTCTCCATTGTATTAAGTTCACACACTCCCACAGTACTCTATAATGCGATGATAGCTCCTCTTACCCCCTACTCATTGCAGGGAGCCATCTGGTATCAGGGAGAAACCAACGTGGGACGAGCTCCCCAATATATAAAACTCACCTCCAGCCTGGTTAGTAACTGGCGTCAGGTATTTAACAATCCTGAAATGCCATTTTATTACGTACAACTGGCACCATGGAATTACAATGATGTTGAAGGCATCTCATCGGCCAATTTGCGTGAAGCACAACGACGATCGCTGGAAATCTCCAATACCGGGATGGCGGTAACGCTGGATATTGGAAATGTTGACAACATCCATCCAACCAACAAAACAGATGTTGGAGAACGCCTTGCACTTTGGGCTTTATCTAAAACCTATGACAAAGAGGTTGCATTCAGTGGGCCCATCCCTGAAGATTTCAAATCGGAAGGAAAAGAAATTGCCATCTCATTCAGAAATGCTTTCGATGGTTTGGAAATCAATACTGATGTTCCCAACCAGTTTGAAGTTGCGGGCGAAGATGGAAAATTCTTTCCTGCAAAAGCGGTTGTAAAGAATGGCCAGGTGATAGTATCCTCTCCAAAGGTGGCTAATCCTGAAAATGTCAGATATGCCTATAAAAACGGCTCTGAGGCCTCTTTATTTAATGGCGCGGGGCTACCGGCACCGTCGTTTACTTCAGAAGAAACGATAAACAATTAGCACCGTATTGATTTATGAAAGACCGCTCAGAAAATATTCTTCTAAGCGGTCTTTTTGTTTTAACCTGGAAATCTGTAGTTTTTAAATAGATAGCACCGCAGACTGGCGATGTAAAACTAAAGAAGAACTCTTTTGTGAGCAGCAAATTTCGATTCATGAAAAATAATTCAACATATTTAATATTTTAATCGAATAAGAATCAACACACTCCATTTTCGACGGAGTTTTTTTTGAGTTTCACAGCAAAAAAATTTGTGAGTTAAGAATCGAATTAATACATTTGCAACCGCGTTTAGGACAAGCGACACGCTCTACAGACAAAGGTCTGAAGAACATATTGGAGAGGTGGGTGAGTGGCTGAAACCACCGGTTTGCTAAACCGGCGTACGGGTAATTCTGTACCGGGGGTTCGAATCCCCCCCTCTCCGCTCAAAATTTCGGGGTATAGCACAGTCCGGTTAGTGTACCTGCTTTGGGAGCAGGGGGTCGCAGGTTCGAATCCTGCTACCCCGACTTTTCAGAAACCATCTGAAATCAAAAGCCTGTAAATCGTATGATTTTCAGGCTTTTTTGTTTTTTATAAATCAATTCAATTTAGTTTATTTCAATAAAAATGAGAACAAAACGGTGAGTCAATTATTTTTTTATTTTTGACTCACCAGATAGCTGCAGATCTTATGAACAAAGGCTTTTCAGCGTTTTCAATCTCATTTGTCTTGAATCGAATCAGGTGTTTTTGGTGAACAAAACGGTGAGTCATTACCAGAACCAGGTCAATTCATTTCAAACATCAAAAAATTGAATGGTTATGAAAACATCAAACACCTTTGGCGTACAGTTCATTGTAAGGCCAAGCAGAAAGAAGAAAGACAACAACCGCTTGCCGGTTTACGCCCGCATTTCAGTCAATGGAAGACGTTTAGAAATCTCCCTTAAAACCACCATCGCTTCCGAAGATTGGATTCCGGCAAAAGAAAAAGCAAAAGGCTCCAGGACGGAAATAAAAGAGTTTAACCAATACCTATCCAATGTCAGGGCAAAAATAAACGGGTGCTATCGTGAGTTACTTATGAGTGACAAGACCATTACAGCCGAAGCAATCAAAAACCTCTATTTAGGCAATAAACCTCAAGAACACACTCTTCAGAAGCTTATTACTTATCACAACGAAACATTAAAAGACATCCTGGCCCAGGGAACACTTAAAAATTATTACACGACTCAAAGATATCTGGAAAAGTTTCTAAAAAATAGATCCGGGAGCATAGATATTGGACTCAGTGATTTGGACTATCAGTTTATCACAGACTTTGAGCACTACCTAAGAACCTACATCCCTGTTGACCATCAAAAACGACTCTCCAATAACGGAGTCATGAAGCATCTGGAGAGATTAAGGAAGATGGTCAACATGGCAGTAAAAATGGAATGGATCAGTAAAGACCCGTTCGCAAGGTACAGATTAAGATTTCAAAAAAAGTCCAGGGAGTTTCTTTCCTCCGGGGAACTTCAGGCAATTGAATCAAAACAGCTGTCAATTGACCGGTTAGACTACGTACGCGACCTTTTTGTTTTCAGCTGCTATTCAGGACTGGCGTATATTGATGTTATAGAATTAAAGCCCGAAAACATTAATATTGGTATAGACGGTGAATTATGGATTACCACATATCGGGCAAAAACAAGCCAACCCGTGAGAATTCCTCTTTTGCCCAAAGCTTTAAGCATTTTAAAGAAGTATGAAAACAATCCACGATCCCTTAATTCCCAAAGAGTCTTTCCCAGGATATCAAATCAAAAATTAAACAGTTACCTAAAGGAATTGGCAGATTTATGTAATATCAGGAAGCCCCTCACATTTCACATTGCCAGGCACACCTTTGCAACCACGGTAACGCTGACCAACGGAGTCCCCATTGAAACAGTTTCAAAATTACTCGGCCATACAAGCATCAAAACTACTCAGATATATGCTAAAATAGTAGAAGAAAAAATTTGCTTAGATATGCATAAATTAAGAGATACTTTAAATCAAAAACACTCAATATCTCTAATGGCTTCCAAGGGATAAAAGAATATGGAGGTATAGAAAATTGTGAAATAATTATTATATTTTGGAGGTAAAATAAAAAATAAACCTGCTTTTTAGCGGGTTTATTTTTTATTTTCAACAAAATGGTTACTTGGGACTTACAAAGGCATTTTTAACCCGCTTTATTAAACAACCATGCTAACCCAACTTGTTGAAGTTAAGGATGAACTTTTATCTAAACTGCAATTAATTAGTAGTACAAATAAATTAAGCCAGGCAATCAAATCTGTAGGTTTGATTCTCTATTATATTGAAAAGATAAAAAGCATCCTAAACAATGATTCTTTCAAATCTCAAAATGAGGAGATTTATTTTTTTAAAGAAATCAATCCGGAAATATTTCATAGATTGATTTACTTTAACAAAGTGCTGAAAATTGAGTCTAAACATAAGGTAGGTGGCAAGAAAAGACAAAAAAAGATTCTGAAGAAAGAACATGAAAAAATTTCAAAATTCTTTAGAAACAACAAAGATTTTTGTTCATACATGCGCTTAAAACATACCCACTTCGATGCCATTTATTTTATAAGAAATGAGAATGTCTGGATTAATTATTTTGAATCCTTTGATTATTATTCCTTTGCACCTTTGATTTCTACCCCTCATAGTATTAAGGCCAGCTATCTTTTGGGATATGATTTACTTCTGGATTATATAAACTCCAAAACCTCAAGGCTTAAGAACGACCAGGATTTTCAAACAGGAACCGAAAAGTTCAATTTAAAATGGACGGATTCTAAAACAGACCTAATAGAACTTATATATGCTCTTCATTCAAAAGGATGTTTTAATTACGGTAGTGCTGAAATAAAGGAGATTGCAACCTGTTTCTCAGAAATTTTTTCAATCGAACTTGGGGATTTTTATAGAAACTTTTTGGAAATAAAGAACCGGCAAAATCCAACAAAATTACTCACTCAATTGCAAGAAAAACTTCAAAACAAAATAGAGGAACAAGATTTACTGTAAATCGCAAATCGCAATACACCCAAGTTGGGACTTCACTGGAAATTTCTAACATTCCCCTTTTTGTATATCAAAATAATTCATTCTCGGTGAAATTTTATTTTTACCCAACTTGGGGTGAACTGGTGTTTGTTTCCGATTGCAACATTCTAATTTTGAAACACTAACCCCTAAAATTTAGAATTATGGCTTCTGAAATTATCACTTTAGATGATTTGCAAGTTTTTAAGCAAGAACTCATTAATGACATCCAACGGATTATCAAGGAAACTTCAGGGCAACCAACAAAAAAATGGCTAAAATCCTATGAGGTTCGAAAAATCCTTAACATTTCTCCTGGTACTTTGCAGAACCTCAGAATAAACGGCACTTTGCCATACACAAAGATAGGAGGTGTCTTATATTATGATTACTCAGATATTCAGAGTTTACTTGAGAGAAATAAAACAACTTCACTTTAACTTATTATTAAGGTTCAATAAATGAACTATATACGGCACCTTTCTGCTGTGTTTGAAAAGATGGATAATGAAGATCGTGTAACTCCTTATCTCATTAGTTTATATATGGCATTATTTAGGAGATGGAATGAGAACTTTTTTAATAATCCTATTTCTATTGCCAGGTGTGAAATAATGAGGCTTTCTAAGATTGGTTCTACTAATACTTACATACGTTCGTTAAGGGAATTAGACCATCTGGGCTTCATTAAATATAATCCATCCAGAAGCAAGCATCGAGGCAGCTTAATTTACATGTTCACTTTTGATAAAACTGAAGAACAAGACGTGCGACCTTATAAAAACAGTTATAAAACATCCTCTTCCCAAAGTGGCAAGAAAAATGAAAATCAGAATTTTTTAGAAATGAGTAATTCTTATTTATCCGGTTTTGGGCCAGACATTCCTCCTATGCTACAGCATGTTCAAATTTACTTTGAGGAAAAGGGGATGCCCTCAATCGAAGCGAACAAATTTTTTAATTATTATGAAAGTAATGGCTGGCTTGTGGGGGGTAAATCAGAAATGAAAGATTGGAAGGCCGCTGCTCGAAATTGGATCCTTAACCGCGAAAGATTCAATAAACGAATTAAAAACACAAAGAAAAAAAAGCGGTCTTCAAAACCTAGTAGCACTAATTTGAATCAAAACAAAAATTACAACACACCTCTCTAATCTCACACCATGAACAACAATACCTCTACCAACACTCAACCCCCATGCTCCAGGCTCTTTGCGCCTTGCTCCCTACTCCATGCCCCATGCCCACCCCCCATTAACCATTAACCTCATGTCCCCCTACTACCAAAAAGCATTCGCATATCTCCAACAAAAAGGAAGAGAAACGTATGGTAATTTCTTCCTCCTATACCCTAACGACACCCAGGTGATAGGTAAACTACTGGCGTGGTTTCTTCGAGACAAAGCCACAGCTGACCTCAAAGGCATAAATCTCCAAAAAGGAATTCTCCTCTCCGGCCCGGTTGGTAGCGGAAAAACTTCACTGATGAACCTAATGCGACATTTTTCACGCGAACAAGCACCCCATTTCATGAAACCATGTCGCGACATTGCTTTTGAATTTGAAAAAGATGGGTTTGAAATCCTTCGTCGATACTCTGGTATCACCTACCTGGCAGGTGCAAAACCCAAAATCATCAAAACATTTTGCTTTGACGACCTCGGAACCGAACAGATTCTCACCCATTACGGAAAGGAATGTAACGTAATGGCAGAAGTCATTCTCTCCCGTTATGAAAATTTCACCAGGCACCACAGGTTAACACACTTCACTACCAACCTCTCTGCTGACGAAATTGAAGAAATATATGGCCCAAGAGTTCGTTCGCGCCTCCGGGAAATGTGCAACCTCATCGCATTCCCCGCCGAAACTCCCGACAAAAGAAAATAAAAGAACATCAAATCTGGTTTTCGGATAATTTGTTTATGGGTATATCTGAGTGATTAAAAATAACCATCTTTAGCACTCAAACCATCGTTAAACCTAAACTCACAAAAACCATAATTGGGATTTGATCCTTTTTGGGGCAATATCAAAAAGAACAAATAAGCGAACGGCCGATCTTTTGCCTCACAATTGAAAAAATACAACGATTACGGAGTTTCCCGAAAACCTCCAACTGATTCCAACAAATTCTATGAGATTCCAGTAGAATTGGGAAAAATCTAATTCCCACGCATGGGGTAAAATTCTTATTCAACAATAGCCATCATTATTGTATCCGCAGTTTCCTGCACAATGCCCTTGAAATATAATACGGTCATTTTGCTCATTTCTTCAATTAATAATCCGTGATCAAATCAAATACTTCTTCTGGGGTTGCATCATTGTTAGTCCAGATTTCCTCCATCGTCGCTGCTCCGTCAATTGATATTCCGTTTGCTTCAAACCTTTTTAGGGCTTCAACAGAATCAACCTGCAGAGCTCTAAAAACATCATCAATCGGTGCTTTTATTATTCTTTCTAAAACGATGGTATCAACTTTCGGATTGTAATGTTGCTGAACGATAAACAATATGGACATTACTGCTACGGCCAATGCAGCAGGGAAGAAAACACCCTTTTTGAAATGGATTTTCAAGGCCTTCCAATTGATTATGACATGGAAAACGGCAAAAATAACAAAGAAAAGGCCAAGGAACTCATGTACGACTTCTGTATAACCGTCAAATAAATGGAAAAACATAAGCAAACCGGTAATTCCAACAACCAGGAAAACTAAGGTGATGAAAGGGGTAACGTAACTTCGATTCAGATTCATAAAACAAGGATTTTTTTAGTTGAGTTTTGAGAACCTGTTCTCAAGTCAACTTCATGATTTACATTATGAAGCCCATTAGTAACAGATTGCAATATGGAATTACAATAACTGCCTTCGTTAGGATGATTGAATACAATCACTGTTCTCATTTCTACTGTTTAAGTACAGTACAAAATTGAGAAATCATTCAGTCTCGGGACGATAACAATTGTTAATAAATAAACGCTTACTGCCGATTTCGTATTCGGCTCAACGACACAGAAGTAATACCTAAATAGGAAGCTATATAATGTTGTGGAACACGCTTGACAATATGCGGATAGTTCTCAATTAATTCTTCATAGCGTTGTTGTGGCGTATTTTTAAGGTAGGACAAAAAAAGCTTTTGTCCCTGAAGAAGCCGCTGAAACAAGTGTTCTTCCAGCTCCTTTCTTAATTCTGGTACGTTTTCAATAGCATCTTGAAATTCTTTTTGTGAGATCGTCTGCAAAATACAAGGTTCCAGGCTCTGGATACTGTATAAACTCGGTTGATTTGTCCTGAAACTTTCAATAGAAGAAACAATCTGACTTTCAAAGAAAAATTGAGTTGTTATTTCTTTACCGTCATTGTTTATCCAGGTACGCAAACAACCTTTTTCAATAAAGTACATTTTTCTGGATACTTTTCCTTCCTGCAAGAGCAGAGTTTTAGCAGGAACCTCAATTTGTTTGAAATAGGGACTGAATATCTCCCAACTGGTCGATTTTACATTTTTCTGTTTCATTCTGTAATTGCATTTTAGGACTGCAGGCTCAATATAGGTGATTTATCCTTTGTTCAACACCCCTATAATTTTGAAACCTTCCCAAACCTTCGACGTAAATACTATAAACAGTCCAATTAATGCACTTTTTGACAATTATCATTCTTTTAGCTTTTGCCGCCACACTGGCTTTCTTCATCCTTCGCAGGGTGTTCCCTGCATTGGTAAGAAGAAAAGCAACCATGTTGCTCGATGTTATCCTTTTCCCGGATGGCTCATCGCAGAAACAGGAGGTAATAAATAAATTCCACCAAATCACCAACCACCGGTTTAATACGGACGAACTTCTCGACTACTATTACAAAATAAAGGGAATCCGGACTTTGGGTGGAAACTGCAGATGGAGTTTTACCCTTAAGAAATACCTCTTCACCCCTACCAACATCAAATTAACCTATTTTGAGCAATGCAGATTTTACGATACTTTTCTGCATCAACATAAAAAAAAAAATCGGTTAAATCATATAATGGCAGACCCCGCCGGCTCATCCAATAGTTCGGCCATCACATCTCACAGATCAACCAACCCCCTCTCCCCGGCATACGATAATACTCACCCCACCCCGCCAATTATCAAAAAAGACACAGCATAATTTTTTCTTTCCATCCTACAGACACCCGGTTAGGGATAGTAAATTCTATCTTCATGGCCCTTGATACTATTAGCTTATTCCCCCCGGGTGTCTTCTCTTAGGACGTGCGATTTCCCAGGTGGTGCGATTTCCCAATCGCACAATTTCCCTTATTCCACAATCAGAATCCTCCCTGAGTCCGGCAGATTCCAATCCGCCAATTTCCCTCTACATCGACTCCCGAGACGTGCATTTTACTTATCGCACATTGCCCCCTTCGCCAACATCAAGGTATCTCCAAAACTTTATGACCAAAGCAACTTGCCAAAATTAATATCTCCCATACGGACAAGAATCCTTTAAAAAAAGAAGTCTCAAAAATCCAGTACTTGGTTTTCAAAACAAAAAAATTTAATTTTACAGGTAACCTCAAACCAACCAACATGTTACAATCACCTGATTCAAACCCGGCTCTTCTCCAGCATTCTTCCAAAAAAACAGTATTTCTGGAAAACCTCCCATTTTGCATTTCCAAAGCAACAATATCATACTTCCCATTAATAACTCATTTGTGTACCTCTTTCAAAACACAAGATGAATAACAATTCCTTAGACTTTTATGATTTAGCTTCCGGCCATAAAAAATACAAACCTCAAATACCATGGAAATAAAATTTCACTCACCCGTAATCTTAACAAATGAATTTGATAAGATGAAAGCATTTTATCAGGAGATTTTGCAACAAGAAATTGAAATTGATTTAGGTAATTGCATAATTTTTAAGAATGGAATATCACTCTGGAAACTAACTGAAGATTACCTGATTGCAAAGAAACTTGGAAAAACATATAATCCGGAAGGAAATAAAAATCTTGAACTCTGTTTTGAGACAGACGATTATGAAAGTGTTGTTGCAAAATTAAAGAATCAAGACTTAAAATATTTGCATGAAACAAAAGAGGAGCGTTGGGGACAAAAAACTATGAGATTTTATGACCCGGAGAATAATTTAATCGAGATTGGAGAGACAATCCCATGTTTTGTAAAACGATTTAAAACCCAAGGAATGACAGATAAAGAAGTATCAGAACGAACATCTGTTCCAATTGAAATGGTAAGGGAAATATGCCAATAAGTATAAAACTCAAAATACATGAAATTAAACCCTAAAAAAATGAAAATTAAAGAACTTAAAAAAAGACCGGAAATTGACCATAATAAAAACCAAATGAGGGCTCATGCCCAGTTGGACAAACTTTTGACAGAATTGAAGAAAAGAGAACTCCCAGTTGAAACTGTAATGTCTATTAATAATGAAATAGATCAATTTAACTCCGTTTCAACACCAGATAAAGGCTTGATAAAACAAATTAAAAAAACTCAATCCGATATTCTTAAATTAATTGAGACCAACCATCAACTTGTAACTAAAAACCACTATCAAAATACATGGATGACAGTCGGAATGGCTGCATTTGGGCTTCCTCTTGGAGTTGTTTTTGGAACAAGCCTTGGAAATATGGCTTTACTCGCAATTGGCTTACCAATTGGTATGGTTGTTGGAATGGTGGTAGGTTCAGAAAAGGATAAAAAAGCTTTTAAAGAAGGAAGACAGATTGACCTGGAAATTAAAGACTAAGTTCAACAAAGACATCATAAAACTGCCCTGCCTTTCAAGGCATTTTGAAAATATTTTTTTGCCCAAAAACAACCGAACAATACCAACGAAAACCACTGGAATAACTGAAGGACTTTGGCTGATCTTTACATCAAAGTTTTTAATAGTAACCCGATGATGCCTGAAAGAAATCTATTCGGAAATTGGCCAGATAAATTAACCGGTAAGTCTGCACGTCAAATTAGCACCCTTGACATCTTTAAATCAATTTCTTAATTTTACAAATGGGTTAGGGTTAAAAGGCTCATCGGAATTTCGGTGGGCCTTTCTTAAACAAAATTGACAATTTAAAGAGAACCTAATAGAAACTTTCTACACAAAACTGAAACCCCAAATATCAAAACCATATTAGAAAATTTTGCACTTAATTATTTAACAATCATTCAACTTTTAAGTTTCTCAACACCTCAATATCATTAGGAGAAAATTTGACCTGGTAATTATTTGAAATTTATATTTCAAATAAATCCTACACTTTAAAACCTTCACAAAAAAGATAATACCATGGAAACATTAAATCTTAAAGAGTTAATTCATAAAGTTCGTCAGGAATAAATTGACTCTGAAAATGAAAGGATTAAAAAGAGACTCCATCCTTTGTTTAGGGTTGAAAGTTTAAAAATTGAGGTAAATTTCGTCGTTGAAAAAACCAAACAAAAAGGCGGTAAAATAGATTTGAAGATTGTTGATATAGGGCAAAATGTTACTTATTCAAACCAACAGGTTCATAAAATTTTTCTAGAACTTAAGACTTGCCATGACACACATAAAACAACTAGTGTCAGAAAATTAGAAAATGAGGATCAAACACCTTTTATAACAGGGGGGGTACAGCAAAAAAATGAAGGTTCAGACAATTCAATAACCGGTGTCTTTCCTATAGTACCCCACAAAGACTAAGCTCTTAGTTCATTGCTCTTTGCTGTTTGGTCAAACAACCGGGGTTTATGAGATGAGCACAATGCTTTCAATGAAGGATTAGCCCCAGCGGAGCGGCAGTATGGTAGAAGGAATGTTTAGGATAAAAAAGATTAAGCCCCGGCAGGGGTGACAGATTCGTTTTTTGAAGAGGGTTAACCACAGAGAATACTGAGAAACACAGAGAACCCTTCTACCCTGATATGCCTAGTTAGCTCTTAACTAGTAATTAGTAATGGGAATAGAATCTATTTTAACTACTTAAATCCCCGAACCTGAAGACAATTGTTTCAAATTTAGGGTTCACAAGTAACTTTCAAATTAAAAAATCAACAACAACTCCCCCAAATTTTCCTAAAACCCCAAAAGCCACTAAATTGTAAAATCCAACCAAAGTCATCTTTTGATTTTGGTTAGGGTTAATAAAAATGGGAGCCGGTCATAAGACCGGGTTTTTTAATCCAAAAAATTTAGGACCCCAAATTCTTTTTAGTTATTGGATAGTTGGTAACTCTTACCTTTAATTCTCTTCTTTTGGAAAATAAAACTAAAAAAGTTAATTTTACCAGTAACATCAAACGAACCACCATGTCACAAATACCTTTTTCAAACCCTACTTACCATCACTATTTCTTCATAAGCAAATATTTTGTGAACAAACTTCCCATTTCCAAAACCATTCTCCATACTTCCCACTTAGAAACCAATGTATTACTTTTATCAACATACAAGACAAATAACAGCACCTAGGTGCATTTATAATAAAGTTAGCAACAAGGCGAAAAAAGAGAACCTTCAAGACTGATAGGTGCAGTTTAAAACAAGCAGATTAAAATATTTAGCTCTTTGACAAGTCGGTGCAAATTTGATGGAATTTATTTTGTTTTTTTTCTCCCCCCGCAAAAAAAGGAAAGAAACCCCACCCCACATTGCAGCACATTTCCAAGCCCCCACAAGCCAACGCCCAAACCAAAGGCTTGTAAAAGAGCTGCAATTTTGCCTACACACTCGTGCTGAATTGTTACTTTTGAGCTATTAAGAAATGAACCGACAAAATGAAAAAGGAAATAGACAACAAACTCAACTTAAAAAACATCAAACCAACTGCAATGCGACAATTGGTTTTGCAAGTTCTAACCGAACAAAAAACGGCTATCAGTTTGCCTGAATTAGAACAAATTTTTGAAAAAGCCGACAAAGCAACTTTATATAGAACGTTAAAAACATTTCAGGAAAACAAACTGATTCATTCTATTGAAGATGGTTCGGGCTCTGTAAAATATGCCCTGTGCCAGGAATTCTGCGAGTGCCAGCCCGATGACCTGCATGTTCATTTTCTTTGCACAAATTGCAATCAAACTTTTTGTTTAAACGATATTCCTGTTCCGACAATAAACCTCCCCAATAACTTTTCACTCGAAAGCGTGAATATGGTGGTGAAAGGCATTTGTTCAAATTGCAAGAGATAACTTTGCAACCCGGTTGCATGAACTTTGGGGTATCTTTGCCGTTGTAATTCAAAAAATACCGGAATTTTAAATGAAATATTTAGCAGTAATATTATCAATGTACGTAATGGTTTTAACAGCCATACCATGCAATGATGTACATGCTGCCAATACAAATTCTGTTTCTCTTGAATTATCAGAACAAAGTCCAAATCAATCAAACGATGTTGATTTATGTTCTCCGTTTTGTTTTTGTCATTGTTGCCAAACACTTTCATTCCCTTTGTTTTTTAGTATTTCCTCTGTCAACTTAGTAGAAATTACTTTAGATTTTAAATTGAAAGAACCTGCGTTTTCAAGTCCTGTCGCATCTATCTGGCAACCACCCAAAATTTAATTCATTTTTCTTTCTTAAATATTGAGCAGTTAGCTTAGGCGTCCTTGTATTGCAATAATGCTGCGTACGCATTAAGTTTTCTATGTTTAAACTCATAGAGAAAACACACTTGATGGTATTCATATTAAAAATTAAGGAAATCAAATGATAAATAGTATAATATCTTTTTCAATCAAAAACAAAGCCCTCATTGGTTTGATGACAATTGGGCTTATTATCGGTGGTATTTGGTCGATGACCAAAGTGCCATTGGATGCCGTGCCCGACATTACCAACAACCAGGTGCAGGTGATTACCACCGCGCCCAACCTGGGCACCGAAGACATTGAGCAGTTTGTAACCTATCAGGTGGAACTTTCGGTAGCCAACCTGCCGGGGGTTATCGAAATACGTTCGGTTTCCCGGTTTGGATTATCGGTGGTTACCATCGTTTTCGAGGACAACATGGGAACCTACCTTCCACGACAGTTGGTAAGCGAAGCCCTGTCCGAAATTAAGGAAAAAATCCCGGAGGGTTTTGCCGACCCGTTTATGGCGCCAATCAGTACCGGATTGGGTGAAATTTACCAGTACACCCTTGAAGTTCAGCCCGGTTACGACACTGTGTATAACGACATGGAACTGCGCACCATGCAGGAATGGATTGTAAAACGCCAGATGGCAATGGTGCCGGGGGTAGTTGAAGTAAATTCCTTTGGAGGGCGCGGAAAACAATACGAAATTTCCATTAACCCCGATAAGCTTCGAAGCATGAACCTGACCATGTCTGACGTTTTTGAGGCTTTAGAAGAGAACAACCAAAACACAGGTGGGGCATACATCGAAAAAAATTTTCAGGCCAACTTTATCCGTGGCGAAGGTTTAATGCGTTCGATTGATGATATACGCAACACGCCGGTAGCCAATGTAAACGGGCAACCTGTTTTTATAAGGGATGTAGCCAAAGTAAAGTACGGAAGTTTTGTGCGTTACGGGGCTTTTACTAAAGACGGTAAAGGCGAAGCCGTAGGCGGTATCGTGATGATGCTGAAGGGTGAAAACTCCAACGATGTAATCAAGGATGTAAAAGAACGCATGGCGTTAATCCAAAAATCCTTACCCGAAGGGGTGGAAATAAAACCATTCCTCGACCGCAGCAAACTGATAAAAAGCACCACATCCACAGTTGCCGAAAACCTGTCGATTGGGGCGCTGATTGTAATTTTTGTCCTGGTTATTTTCCTTGGCAATCTTCGGGGCGGTTTACTGGTGGCATCGACCATACCACTGGCTTTGCTGTTTGCTTTCATCATGATGAAAGTATTTGGTGTGTGGGCTAACCTGATGAGCCTTGGGGCCATCGACTTCGGGATTCTGGTTGACGGAGCGGTAATCATTGTGGAGAGCATGATTTTTTACCTACACCGGAACGAATTTATCGGGAAAAAACTGGGATTGCCCCGGCGAAACGAAATAGCTTATAATTCAGCCAGTAAAATGATGAACTCTGCATTTTTCGGGCAGCTGATTATCCTTATTGTCTTTATCCCGGTACTGGCATTGCAGGGTGTGGAAGGCAAGATGTTTATACCCATGGCCATGACCTTTGGATTTGCCGTATTGGGTGTTATGGTACTGTGTCTTACTTACATACCCATGATGGCTGCACTTTTCCTGAGACCACCAAAAACAGATAAAAAAACCTGGGGTGAGCGTTTTATAGAGAAACTCGAAAACCTGTACGAACCCGTAATTGGCTGGGCTTTGCGCAAAGGAAGACTTGTATTGGGAATTGCACTTATACTTTTAGTTTCGGGTGGTTTTCTTTTCTCACGCATGGGAGCCGAATTTATTCCTCAACTGGACGAAGGCGATTTTGCATTTCAGGCTTTCCTGAAACCTGGAACATCCTTATCGGAAGTGCAGGATGCATCTACCCGTCTTGAACAAATAGTACTGGAGAATTTTCCAGATGAAGTGGAGTCTGTTCAAAGCCGTATCGGAGTTGCTGATATTCCAATGGACCCAATGCCCATGGATATTGCCGATATATTTGTCATCCTTACACCCCAGGGTGAATGGACAAAGGCCGAATCAAAACAGGAATTGATTGATAAGGTAAAAGAAAAAGTAAGTGTCCTTCCGGGAATAAACTATGAATTTACGCAACCCATCGAGATGCGGTTTAATGAACTTTTAACCGGTGTCAGGCAGGATGTTGCAATAAAACTATATGGCGATGACCTGGATATGCTGGCCGACAAAGCCGAAGAAATTTCAGGCTTAATTGCAGGAATTCAAGGCATTGCAGGTATAAGTGCTGAAAGAACCAGTGGTTTACCTCAAATAACAGTCAGATACAACCGCACCAAACTGGGACAATACGGGCTCGATATTAAGGACCTCAATACCGTGGTTGAAACGGCATTTAGCGGAGGCGTTGCCGGGGTAATTTACGAAGGCGAACGGATGTTCGACCTCGTGGTTCGACTTGATGAAGAACACCGCCAAAGCATTGACGACCTTAGGAACCTGTTTGTAAACACCCCCTCCGGCAACCAGGTTCCGTTGAAAGAGGTAGCGGAAATCAGCTATCAGCCCGGGCCGATGCAAATAAGCCGCGACAATACCAACAGGCGTACCTATGTAGGTATCAATGTGGAAGGCAGGGACGTTAAATCGCTGGTGGAAGAAATACAGCAAACCCTTGATGAAGAACTGGAATTGCCTTCGGGTTACTACATCCGCTACGGTGGTGCTTTCGAGAATCTTGAAAGAGCATCAAAACGATTGGCTTTAGTTGTGCCACTTGCCCTGGCATTGATATTTATGTTGGTTTTCTTTGCTGTCAAGTCCTTTAAACAAACTCTCATGATTTATGTGGCCATTCCCCTGGCTGCTGTGGGCGGAATATTTTCGCTATACCTGCGGGATATGCCTTTCAGTATTTCGGCAGGGGTTGGTTTTATCGTGCTTTTTGGCGTTGCTGTGTTAAACGGTCTGGTATTGATTAGCGGTTTTAACGAGTTAAAAGAAGAGGGGAAACTTAGCCTTGGAGATATTATCAAAAAAGGTTCCATTCGCCGGGTACGCCCTATTTTCCTCACCGCTTCAACTGATATACTCGGTTTCCTGCCTATGGCCATTTCCACATCAGCAGGGGCGGAAGTGCAACGTCCGCTTGCAACGGTGGTCATTGGCGGAATGTTAACGTCCACGCTTCTAACACTGGTCGTGTTGCCTGTTTTATATAAAATGGTAGAGTCGGGCAAAACAAAACTGAAAGCGCCCAAACTCAATACCACGGTAATAATCCTGTTGTTTATTATCGGCGGGCTTGGAATTTCGGGCAGCCTGAAAGCACAGGAAAACAACCTTACCCTTGAACAGGCTATCGAACGGGCTAAGGAAAACTATCCTTCCTTAAAAGCCGCTTCGCTCAATGTCGAGAAACAAAAGGCCCTGAAAGCTACAGCTTATGATTTGGGCAACACCTCTATCTACACCGGAAAGGAGGAGACCGGCAATGGTGAGGTGGGTATTCAAAACCAAATTGGGGTAGCGCAATCGGAAATTGACCTGTTTGGCATACCTGCCAAAAACAAGCTGAATGAATCGCGTATCAACCTTGCCGAATCAAGGCTTGAATTAACTGAACAGGAGCTGGTCAGAAACGTGAGTTTAGCATGGTACCGGGCATTGGTAGCCAAAAAGCAAACCCAATTGTATAACCGGCTCGACAGTGTTTATGCCGATTTCCTCAGGGCTGCCAGATTGCGTTTCGAAACCCAGCAAACATCCAAAGTAGCTTATCTGGCGGCTTCTGCCAAATACCAGGAATTAATGGTAAACATGAAACAGGCAGAGAGCGAATACATGGCTTCGTTGCAAGTGCTGAACCAGTACCTGATGTACCCCGGTGGCGTTGAAATTGCCGATGCCGGCCAGGAATGGGATGAAACCATTCAAACTTCCTACCCGCTTGATTCGTTAAACGCCGTCCCTTTGCTTAATCTTTACAGGCAACAGTTGGATGTTTCCGAAGCAGAGTGGAAAGCCGAAAAAGCAAATTTTTTGCCTAAGCTCGATTTGGGGTATTCCCGGCAATCAGTCGATGGAACATCCGGTTATTATGGATGGGAGGCCGGTTTCTCCATTCCTTTGCTGTTCTTTTCCCAGTCGGGCAAAACAAAAGCCGCCCGTATTAATTACGAGATGAACGGGCAGCAATACAAGCAGCGGGCGCTCGAACTGAACGCTTCGTACAAAGAACTCTTAAGCCGGTACAGGGTGATGGGCGATGTGCTGGAATATTATAGAAACGAAGCGCTGCCGCTTGCCGACGAACAAATTGAAGCCGCCAACCTGGGTTACCGTTTGGGCAGCCTCGGTTATATAGAGTTTATCCAGAATACCGAATCAGCCATTAAAACAAGGCAGGAATATTTGTCCCGGCTGGCGGAATATTTCGAAATTAAAGAACAATTGGAATTCATTACAGGTCAATAATTTTAAAAACAGATAACAATGAAATCAAAAATAATTATAGCGCTTCTTGCAGTAGTTACACTCATGTCGTGCAACAACAACAAAAGCAAAAACAGTGAACCCGGGGAACACACGGAAAAAGAGGGCCCCGAAGGCGTGGTATTGCTTAATCCACAGCAACGCGAAGCCCTGGATTTAGAACTGGGGACTTTCCAAATGCGAAACCTCACCACCATGGTAAAAACAAACGGTGAGATGCAGGTGCCGCCCGCAAGCTCGGCAGAAGTTACGGCAGTAATCGGGGGAAATGTGCGGGATATCAGAGTTTTCCATGGCGACAAGGTGCGTAGGGGGCAAACCCTCGCCATTCTCGAACACCCTGATTATATCAAACTACAGGAAGATTTTGCCGAATTAGCCAGCCGGCTCGAATTCCTGGAAATGGAGTATGAACGCCAGAAAGAACTCTTCGAGAACAACGTAGGTGCAGGCAGGGAGTTCCAACAGGTAAAGTCGGAATATAATTCGGCCAAGGCAAAGTACCAGGGATTGAAAGCCCGCTTGCAACTCCTGCACCTCTCGCCCGAAAAAGTTAAAGAGGGAGAGATTTCCAACAGCGTACCCATTGTTTCGCCCATCAATGGGTACGTGAATGAAATAGACGTGAAAGTGGGCACGTATGCCGGGGCACAGGACATGCTTTTTGAAATTACCGACAACAGTGAAATCCACGCCGATTTCCTGGTGTACGAAAATGATGTGCATTTACTGGAAAAAGGACAAAAGGTACATTTTACCGCAGCCAATATTCCCGATAAGGAGCTCACGGCAACGATTTTTGCCATCGGACAGGAATTTGAAGCCAATGCCAGGGCCGTACACGTGCATGCCAGTCTGGATGAAACCGTACCGGGCCTTATTCCGGGCATGTACATTTCAGGCCACATTCTTACCGATGAAAATTATACCCGCACATTACCCAACGACGCCATTGTTTCCGAAGGAACCAAATCTTATATTTTCGTGCTGGATGAAGAAGCCACCGAAGCGGAACACGGGCATGAGGTTAACCATGCTGACGAAGACGAACACGCGCATGATGAAACACACGCAGAAGAAAGCGATGAGGAGCATGCCCGACATGAAGAAGGCACACATGAAGGTGAGGGCGATGAAGTGATGGCTTTCCGCATGGTAGAAGTAGTTGCAGGCTTGCAGGATGAAGGTTATACAGAGGTAAAATTGCTCAATCCCCTGCCCGATGATACACAGATTGTAATGAACACAGCTTACTACCTTTTATCTGATTTGAAAAAAGACGAAGCTGGTGATGATGATTAATTAATTCTAAAATGATTAGATATGAAAGAAGTAAAAGCATTTATACGTCCCAATAAAGTAGATGACATCGTGCATCATTTAAAAGATGCAGGTTTTGAAAACATGACCATTTCATCGGCTGAAGGCACCGGAAAATTACAGGATGAGGATGCATTTGTCTCACAAAAATTTTCCATTACCGAAAGCGAAGTGGCCAAACTGGAACTTGTAGTCGATAAAAATGATGTGGACAAAGTGGTACAAATTATTTCAGAACAGGGCAAAACATTAAACCCCGGCGATGGGTTGATTTATGTTTCTGATGTTGAAAAAGTGTACCGGGTAAAAAAAGGATTGGAAAACGGGATGAAATAATTTATTACCCCTGCCTTCTACTTTGAAATAAAGGTCGGGGCAATTGTTTTCAATTTTAGTAAATTTGGAATTGAAAAACATAAAATGTTGTTTATTGTCAAACAATTACCGTTATGGAAAATAATGAAATTGAAAAGAAACTCGAATCGAAAAACGTCAAACCAACAGCCATGCGCACCCTGGTTTATAAAACACTTGCGGAATCCGGGAAAGCGCTGAGCCTGGCGGAATTGGAGCAACGATTTGAAAAAGTGGAGCGTTCAACCATTTTCAGGGCGCTTAAATCATTTGAGGACAATTTCATTGTACATACCGTTGATGATGGTTCAGGTTCGGTGAAGTATGCCGTTTGCGATGATGAATGTACCTGTAATATACATGACCTGCACGTTCATTTTTATTGTACCCGTTGCGGCAGAACACGTTGCATGAAAGAACTTCCAATTCCCAACATTAAACTGCCTGAAGGCTACACCTACGATAATGCGCAATTCATCATTAACGGGGTGTGCCCGCGCTGCGATTAAACTTTGCAATAGTGTTGCACTAACTTATTGGTAATTTTGATGTTGAAATTATTAGAATGTCTAACATTAAAAATTATTAATTATGAAAACTGGAAAATTTAAAATGGCTTTTTTACTTGCAGGATTGATTGTTTTTTCTGCATCGCAGGCAATGGCACAACCTCATTGTTGTAACTCAAACTGGTCGGTAAACGCTAATGCCCAATGGTGGAACAACAATACCCCGGCGGAATATGCCTTATCAGCCGAACAAATTACGGAAATCAATGAGCTACGTAAAAACAGTTACGAGAAAAAGCTTCCAATCGAAAATGAGCTTCGCAGTTTGAGAATGGAATACCGGGCTGCTAATTCAAATCCTGAGCTGGATGTAAAAAAGGTGAAATCACTGAGAAGCACTATTCGCGATAAGGAAGAAAAGATTGAGGATATCAACCTGGAGACAAAAGTTCAGGTAAAAAAACTTCTCTCTGAAAAGCAGCTTACCTACTTTAACAACAACAATTACAATTGGTGGGATGTGTCGGAAAATTGCTGGCACGCAGGTAATATGGGAATGAATTCTCGTAAACAGATGATGATGTCGCGTCGCAGCAATTGTTGGTAAACACCAGTTCGGTTTTTAAAAAAACAAGCGATAAAAAGAAAGGAGAATGTTATGATGGATGGATTTGGGTGTCACGGATGGGGAATGGGAATGGGCTGGTGGTGGGTTATAGGGCTCATTATCGTAATTGCCGTTGTTTGGATGGTTGTTAAAGGAATGAGTCAAAATAACCGCCCCGGCAACCCACCCGAAAGTAAGTCGGCGCTCGATTATTTAAAAGAGCGCTACGCCCGTGGCGAAATAAACAAACAGGAGTTTGAAGAACGAAAAAAAGATTTAATGTAAAATAAAAATATCATGAAGTATTACATTGAAAAAACAACAGAGTACGGTTTCGACAAAGCCATTAAAATTGTAACCGAAGAACTAAAAAAAGAAGGTTTCGGGGTGTTGACCGAAATTGATGTACAGGCTACATTAAAAAAGAAGCTGGACGTAGATTTCAAAAAATACCAAATTTTAGGGGCTTGCAATCCACCCTTTGCTCATGAAGCATTGAAAGCGGAAAACAAAATAGGCGCCATGCTCCCCTGCAATGTAATTGTGCAGGAACTGGATAATGGCAAAACAGAAGTAGCTGCCGTTGACCCGGTGGCTTCCATGCAGGCGGTTGAAAATGACGAATTAAGTGATATCGCCAATGAAATCAGGGCGAAACTTGAAAAGGTCATTGAGAATCTATAATGCTGCATGGAGTTTATATGGGGTACATATTCAAAACTTTTTAAAATGAGAAAACAACTTTTGTTATTAACCTTCGCACTTTTCTGGGCATTCACCACGAATGCTCAGGAGGGCGAACGGTTAAAAGTTACTGCCGGGGTGCGTGTTAACCCCTTTGTAATGTACGATTTTGAGGGTAACAAAACAGAAATGACACGTATCCATGCCGAGCTGGGCGCCATGTTTAACAAAAAAACATACCTGTCGGTGGGTTACACGCCCTATGTTAATTCTATATATAATTTCAACGAATACTGGTTGAGCGGGTTTGAGAACAAAATTCCGGTATCGTGGGTTGTGGCGGAAGAGTATATGTTTGATGAAAATAAATTTATCCTACAATCAGGGCCTAATTTTAAATTAGGTAATGTGGGAAATGCTTTTGTGTTCCTGTTTACCCCCGTCGATAATATTGATTGGGGCTTGAAAGTGGGCGCATTTATTCCGTTAAACGTGGTTTTATTTAAGAAATAAAAAACTTTTGGATTGGCCCGGGTATTGCTTCCCTCATAATCACTTCATATTCAGTTCCCGGTCTATTTTGGGGCGGGATTTTATGCTGATGGTTTCATGCAGCATCTACATTGATTCTATATGGCGGTCGTAAATGCTTTAAGGTTTGTAGCAAAAAGACTTTAATACAGTAACAATTTAAACTTTATGATATGAGTGCTGAGAAAATGGATAGAAGGAACTTTATAAAGCTTGGGGGGATGGGAGCAACCGTTTTTATAGCCTGGCCGTTTTTGACACCCTTGAATGGTGTTTCAGAAGATAATAATAAAAAACCAAACCCTGATTTTAAACCGGATTTGGATATAGAGTTGACTGCAAAGGAACATGAGATTTCTTTATATCAAGGACGTAATACGCGGGTATGGATGTTTGAAGGCAACTTACTAAGCGGGGATACTGAATCGCTTGAAGCGTTGGACGACAGTTATTTGGGCCCGGTCATACGCGTTCGCAAAGGTCAAAAAACAAGGATACGATTTCAAAATCAGTTACCTGAAGAAAGCATCGTGCATTGGCACGGTATGCACGTTCCGGAGGAAGATGACGGTCATCCCAAAGATGTCATAAGGAATGGGGAAACTTACATATATGAATTCGAAATAATGAACCGTGCCGGCACCTATTGGTTCCACCCGCACCCCCACGGACGTACCGGCCCACAGGTTTACAATGGGCTTGCAGGTCTTTTTATAGTAACTGATGAAGAAGAAGAAAAATTAAATCTGCCAGGTGGCGAATTTGATCTTCCTGTGGTTATCCAAGATCGCACAATCGATAACAGGAACCAATTGGTATATCTTACCAGAGGCCGCATGGAGAGAATGAATGGCTTCCTTGGCAACCGGATTTTTATCAATGGAAAGCCAGATAGGAAGCTTTCCCTTAAAAGCGGATGCAAGTATCGCCTCCGAATTCTCAATGGGTCTAATTCACGCTTTTATAAGCTCGCGTGGGAAGACGGCACGCCACTTGTTATTATTGGTAAGGATGGTAGCTTACTGGATAGCCCTAAATCTAAAGCCTATGTAATGTTGGGCGTTGCCGAAAGAGTCGATGTATGGCTCGATTTAACGAACAGGTCCGAAGGTTCACAAATGACCCTAAAGAGTTTGTCATTCTCTCCCGGAATGATGGGGATGATGGGCGGAATGAGAGGCCGGGACCGGAATAACCTTCCTCTGGGCAGTACTTATGAAATATTAAATATTAATATTGATAAAACAGGGAACAACAACTTTGAGCTTCCACAAAGACTTGCAGAATTCAACAAAATTGATCCGGCCATTGCTGTCAATAGGGACAATCCAAGAACGTTCCGTTTTTTCATGAGGCGGATGCAATGGACAATAAATGGCAGGACCTGGGAAATGACAGGAGTGACGGAAGAAGAAACCGTAAAGCTGAACACCACCGAAATTTGGGAAATCGCAAACACCGGGAGCTGGGGAATGGAAAATGACAGAAAATGGATGAACGGCAGATGGAGACGGAGGGGGCGCGGAGAACAAGATCGCAATCGTGAAAATATGATGGGTGGTGGAATGCAAATGCCACACCCCTTTCATATTCATCATCTGCAATTCAATATTCTTGAAAGAGATATTTCAGGTATGGACAGTAGGATTTGGAACTCTGTAAAAGATGGATTCATTGACGAAGGATGGCAAGATACAGTATTACTGATGCCGGGTATGAAGGTTAAATTAATAATGCGGTTTGAGGATTTCAAAGGCCTCTTTCTTTATCATTGCCATAATCTGGAGCATGAGGATATGGGTATGATGCGAAATTTCAAAATCGAATAAACAACTTAAATAAAGATAACATTTTGATAAAGAGCACTTTCAACATCAGCAAAATGGACTGCCCTTCTGAGGAATCTCTCATCCGGATGAAACTGGAAGGGCTTCCCATGATTAAACGTCTGGTATTTGATATTGAAAACCGGAAACTTACTGTTTTTCATTCCGAAGAAAACCCGGAAATCGAAAAAAGCCTGAAAGAACTCAATTTAGGCGCTGAACACAAAGAAACTATCATTGTCCATCAGGATGAATTTATTGACAATACATCGGTACAATCGAAACTCCTTTGGACGGTACTGATTATCAATTTTGCTTTTTTTATATTAGAGATTACAACGGGTTTTATTTCAAAATCCATGGGTTTGGTTGCCGATTCACTGGATATGCTGGCAGATGCTTTCGTTTATGGTCTAAGCCTTTGGGCAGTAGGTTCAACGGTAATCCGCAAGAAAAAAGTAGCCAAACTAAGTGGCTATTTTCAACTGGCATTGGCCCTGCTTGGTCTTACCGAGGTAATACGCAGGTTTATCAGTTTTGAAGAAGTGCCGGATTTTCAAACCATGATAATTGTATCGGTACTGGCATTGATTGCCAATTCTGTTTGCCTCTATCTTTTGCAAAAATCAAAAAGCGAAGAAGCTCACATGAAAGCCACCATGATTTTCACGTCAAACGATATAATTATCAATACCGGTGTTATCGTGGCAGGTATATTGGTATTATTGACCCAGTCAAAATACCCTGACTTAATCATTGGGGCAATTGTATTCTTAATCGTGGTGAGGGGGGCTTTCAGGATATTAAAACTTGGGAAATGAGTATACAAGTCATATTAAAATCAATCATAACCTGTCCTCAATGCGGTTTCCAAAAGGAAGAAACCATGCCGGAGGATTCATGTCAGTTCTTTTATGAATGTAAAAATTGCCATACCGTTTTAAAACCAAAACAGGGCGATTGTTGCGTGTTTTGTTCTTTTGGTACTGTTAAGTGTCTTACTTTTAAAAAGATGTAGAATATTATTTCCTTGGCACAATTTTAATTTCTAATTTTCCTATCTTAGCTCTGCTATCCATCAAGGGTATAATTAAATAATTATGCCCGATATACTTAAATTCTATCAACCAATAAGCCTAAGCAACGGGCTTATTGCTGTTTATACCCTACAATGTAACCGAACATTCTCGGTTTTTCGTGCCATTTCCGGCAAAGCACTCCGATACGGTATATTTTTTCCAAAAAGCGGTCATTATAAGGCAAGATATACTCTTCAAAATCGGGTATGTCCTCAAAAGCATTCGCAATATACTCCCGAAGTACTCAAAAGCAATTCAATTATACCCAAAAGCCCTGAAAAGGAAGAAAAAGCAGTAGCAAAGCACTCGCTGAACCTGCAATTTCAGACATTTTCGGGACTTGTTGCATTGTATTTACGGCTAAATTTGTTCTCTCTTTTGACATTTCGAAGAACTGGCTTGAATCAGGATTTGGTTTAAAGGCTCTATTCGGATAGCATTATAGCCAAAGTTGTGCAATGAAATTGACATGGCTGGATAATTATGTCCACTAAACCCATACCAGGCTGGAACTCCCTGGTTTTTATCCAGATTGACATAGCAGTTCTCCATTTTCTTCTTGATGAAAAAGATATTCAGTGATATTTTGCTAATTTACGCTCTACAGTTAAACGAGGAGGATTGATCTGAACCATTATGAAAAAATTGGTATTACAGTCATTTTACTGTATATTTACAGCAAATAGGTAACCATGACTACACGAGAACATAAACGAACATCCAATATCAAAACTTTTGATCCCCGGCATAGCATAAAACGTGCTGTTAAGACGAGGGCTGCCGGTTCCAGGTGGGTTATTGTCACTTCAAAAGGAAAAGTTACATGGAGCAATAAGATAGAGAGGGTTGCTGCAATTCGTAACGGTGTGCCTTACGAATCGGTGGAAGTTATTGGCAAAAAAGCAAACCTGCCGGTTAAGCATTTATTACATTATCTGGGCGTTCCCCAAACCACATACAACAAGAAGAAAAAAGAGAACGACCTACTAAGTGGCAGAAACAGTGAGGTAATACTTATATTATCAGAAGTACTTGATTTTGGACTTGAAGTATTCAATAATGAAGAAGAAAAGTTTCACCGTTGGTTGAGAAAAACAAACGTCTCATTAGGAAATGTACCGCCGGAAAGCTTGTTTGATTCAGTAACGGGGATACAGGAGGTTCGTAACACCCTAAGTAGATTGGAGTACGGAAACCTGGCTTAATAAGACGATCATGGAGCTTTGATTTCTTAAATCTGCCTCCATGTATAAAAGAATCGCAAATTCCATTCGACCTTAAATAATCATTTTTTATACGGATGAAAGTTTTCAGAATTGAAAGGGAGAAATACCTCGAAACCACATTGGAAGGAATTGGCGCAGCCTTAACCGAAGGCTATCGCTGGAATAGTTTAAGCACCTATTTGGTTTATACTGCCGAATCGAGGGCATTGGCAACATTAGAGGTATCGGTACACCTTGATCTAACTGAAGACCTTCCCACGGACAGACATTTTGTAGAAATCGATATTCCGGATGATATTATGATGCTTGAATTAGAAACGGAGGATCTACCCGACCGCTGGGACTCAAAACCCCCAATATTGGAGACTCAGTTTATAGGTGATGATTTCGTGAAAGAAAAAAATGCTGCTGTTTTAAAAGTCCCAAGTAGTATCGTACCACAAGAATTCAATTACCTAATAAATCCCAAACACTCCGATTCTGAGCGGATTTCTGTCGTATCTGCTACGCCTTTCAATTTTGACAGCAGATTTCAACAACCGGGGATAAAAGAGACGTAATTTGAAAAGCTGTAATAAACCACCATGGAATACATTTTTTTAATAGCTGCATTCAACGCTCTGTTTTTTGCGTTTTTGATTTTGCAGAAAAAAAAAGCATCACATGATTACATACTCATTTTCTGGCTAATATATTTGAGTTTATATACAGGCATATACGCCTTGTTTTCAAATAAATTATTTACAGATTTCCACCTCCTTTCAGCAAGTTTTATTTCTTTACTGTTACTCCATGGCCCATTCCTGTTTTTATATATTTCGGCATTGATTGACCAGACGTTTCAATTCAACAGGAGAAAACTCTTACACTTTATTCCGTTTATCCTGTTCAATCTATTCATAGTTATCGCTTCCTTTTTCCCGGAAATGTCGGAAAGAATAAGGTTAGACCATGTTGAAATTGAACATGGGGCTCCTTTACTGTTTAATTTTTTCCTGATTCTAACAGTTTTATCCGGACCATTCTATTTCATTTTATCAATCCGGCGATTTAAAAAACTGGATATTAACATCTTTAATAATTTTTCATCGTATGAAAATGTTAACCTCGACTGGTTAAGAAAACTGGTTTATTCTTTTGGGGGTATTTGGACGGTATTAATGATTTTTGCCACTGTTCATCATATTTTTCAAATGTTCTCATGGATTTTCTGCACTCACGGGTTAACTCTTTCTTTATCTCTTTTTATTATCCTGATTGGTTATTATGGCCTGAAGCAAAAGGAAATTTTCATTCAATATCCTGATCGAAACACCGAATATGTAACCGAACCAAAAGCAAAATATGTCGGTATATCATTAAAAGAGACAGACATTAACCATTATACAGAAAAATTAAAACATTATATGGCTAGCGAAAAACCTTATTTGGAAGCCAGCCTCTCACTACCAGAATTGGCAAATAAACTTGACATACCTTCACATCATCTCTCACGGATTATTAATGAAGAATTTGGTGTCAATTTCTTTGATTTTGTCAATCAATATAGAATAGAAGAAGTGAAGGCAAGAATTGGTAATCCTGAGTTTAAAAATTTATCCCTTTTAGGAATTGCCTACGATTGTGGTTTTAATACGAAATCGGCTTTTAACAGAGTATTTAAAAAAATGACCGGATTTACTCCAAGTGAATACAGAAATAAAATGAAACAGCCCACGCCTTAACAAAATGGACTTCTCTTTAAAGTCCTATATCGCAATAGGTCTTCAAAGGATTATTTGATGAGTCCTACATTGCAAAGTAGGTCGCACAAACAAACCTCCAAAAGTACTTTTGTCTCAGGATAATTTTAATAATAACCACTAAAAAAATTTATCATGAGACCAACAGAAATGAATTTGGAAAAAAATGCTCCAAAGAGTCTTCTTAAAACCCGTAAAACAAGTTTGAAAACGATCCTGTCCATTGTTTTCGTTTCATTAATGATAGCCGGCTCACTTCCCGCTTCAGCACATTGCGACTCTCTGGATGGACCTACAATTAAAGATGCAACTAAAGCCCTTGAAACAAACAATGTTAATTTAGTCCTGAAATGGATTTCCGAAGAACAGGAAAAAGAAATTATTCCGTTATTCAAAAAAACCTATGCTTTAAAATCTGGTGACAAAGAGGTTTATACCATTGTTAAAAAACATTTCTTTGAAACACTCGTGCGTCTGCACCGGCAAACAGAAGGCGCCCCCTTCACAGGGTTAAAACCTGCGGGTACGACTAAGAAAATTATTCAACTCAGCGATCAGGCAATTAAGAATAACGATATTGATGAATTACTTGGAAAACTAAACAACCACATTGGAAGAGTGATAAAGAAGAAATACGAAAAAGTTCAGACTCTTGACAAAGTCAAAAATGATTCTCCCGATAAAGGCCGTGAATACGTGGAGGCCTATGTAGATTATACTCATACTATAGAATCCGTTCATGACATCATTGAGCATGGAGGTGGACACTCCGCACACAAATAATGAAATCATAATGACGAAATTATTTTAGAATCTTCTTCGTTGATTTTCGGGGAAGATTCTTTTTTTAAAATGAAACAATTGGTTGTCTCAACATTCAGGTCTGAATAACCTCCCTCACAAGAAAAACTGCTCAAAATTATTTTGTAGGTAACAGTCTTGTGTATGGGAATTGAACCCTTTTCTAGAAAATATTACAAGTTTTTCTGCAAATTGTGTAAGTTAGTTTCAAAAGTTTGTTGTTATATTTGTAATTCCATAAATTAAAATATGCTTAGAACTATCACTAATATAATCATATCCTCTCTGTTGTTGGTTTCAACAACGGGACTGGCTATGTCTAAGCATTACTGTGAAGGGGAGCTTATTTCGGTTGAACTAAAAACCGAGTCAGACCCTTGCTGCGACGATAGCACCTGCTGTCACACAGAAACACAGTTTCTTCAGGTGGAAAACGACTTTCTGACTTCTTTCACAAATTTCAGTCTGGAGGCGCCGTTTGCTCCACAGGTTATCCTGACTTCATCTGAAGTAGAGATGAAACCTGTAAGAATAAATTACAACACTTCTTTCGTCCATTCCGGACTACATCCCCGTTGCACGGGGATACGCCTTGCTTTGCAACAGGTGTATCGTTTGTGATACTTTTGAACGCGAGGTCGCTGAGGCACAATAATCAAAAAGAGTATAATTACACATTTTTGTATCGTCTGCAATCTGAAAGTCTGAATTAAAAAGGCACATATTAATAAATACGTATGCCTACTGGACTTAAAAACCACTAATTTACCTGACAATCGGGCAATTAGTGTCTTTACGTATTGCAAATTCTAAAAACATATACATGCTAAACAGAATTATAAAATACTTTCTGGAGAACAAGCTGGTAACGATGCTTTTGCTCGTTTCTCTTGTAGCCTGGGGTATTTCCACTTCTCCCTTTGGGTGGAAACTGGGCGGATTCCCTTCCGACCCGGTAGCCGTGGATGCTATCCCCGATATTGGCGAAAACCAGCAAATTGTCTTTACCGAATGGAAAGGCCGTTCTCCGCAGGATATCGAAGACCAGATTTCATATCCCCTTACCACCTATTTATTAGGTATTCCGGGGGTTAAAAGTATTCGAAGCTCCTCCATTTTCGGGTTTTCAAGTATTTACATCATTTTCGAAGAAGACATCGAATTTTACTGGTCACGCTCACGGATACTGGAAAAACTCAGTTCCATTCCTTCAAGTCTGCTTCCGGAAAATGTTCAACCCACTCTGGGGCCCGATGCTACGGCTCTTGGGCAGGTATATTGGTACACCATTGAGGGGCGCGACAAGGAGGGAAATCCTACCGGTGGCTGGGATTTGCACGAAATACGTACTGTGCAGGACTACTATGTAAAATACGGGCTCAATTCAGCAGCAGGAGTATCTGAAGTAGCGTCAATCGGAGGCTTTGTCAAAGAGTATCAGATTGATGTTGACCCTGATGCCCTCAAAGCCTACGATATTCCGCTGCACCAGGTCATGACTGCCGTAAAAAAATCGAACCGCGATGTAGGCGCCAAAACCGTTGAAATTAACCAGGCCGAATACCTGGTGCGCGGCATTGGCTACATCAAAAAAGTAGAGGATATCGAGAAAGCCGTGGTGGCGGTTCAGGACAATGTTCCGGTTCGCATACAAGACGTAGCCCGGGTTTCACTGGGGCCAGCCTCGCGAAGGGGCGCGCTCGACAAGGACGGCGCCGAAGTGGTAGGTGGTGTGGTAGTTGCGCGTTATGGTGCCAATCCACTGGAAATTATCAATAATGTAAAAGATAAGATCGAAGATATAGGCCCCGGACTTCCAACAAAAACACTGGCCGACGGAACCGAAAGCCAGCTTACCATAGTGCCATTTTACGACCGCTCAGAGCTGATTTATGAAACGCTTGGAACACTGGAAGAGGCACTGTCACTGCAGATTCTTATTACCATTCTGGTCATCATTGTGATGATTTACAATTTACGGGCATCCTTAATGATCTCAAGTCTGTTACCCATTGCAGTGCTGATGGTTTTCATTGCCATGCGCTATTTTGGGGTGGATGCCAATATCGTTGCTCTTTCGGGAATTGCCATTGCCATTGGGACCATGGTCGATCTGGGAATTATCCTATCAGAGAATGTCATCAAACATGTGGATGATGCACCTCCCGGACAAAAACTCATCACCTCGGTATATAATGGTGCAGCAGAGGTGTCTTCGGCTATTCTGACGGCGGTTTCAACTACCATTGTCAGTTTTATTCCGGTATTTACCATGCAGGCAGCAGAGGGAAAGCTTTTTGGACCGCTGGCATTTACCAAAACATTTGCGCTTGTAGCTGCCCTTATCGTAGCCTTGCTATTTCTGCCCACGCTGGCTCACTGGTTTTTCGGATTGAAAATCAAAAACAGAAAAACATCCCTTTGGGGAAATGTGGTTTTAGCGGTCATTGGTGTAATTGCGTTGATTTTCGGAGCTGTATGGGGCGGAACGGTTCTCCTCCTCTTTGGCGCAGTTGGAGTCACGAAACATTATTATGCCATTCCAGACAGAGAGGATCGTAAGTGGTATCACCACTTGCTGCAAAACGCCGAACTGATAGTGGCACTGCTGGCCGTGACATGGATTCTGGCCACCTACTGGCTCCCGCTGGGCCCGGCGAAAAGCATAGCGCTAAACATCCTTTTTGTTGCTTTGCTCGTTGCTGTAATACTGGGATTCTTCACAGTTCTGCAACGTTATTACAAGCCCATTCTGCACTGGACACTCGAAAACAAAAAGACTTTCCTGATGATTCCGGGCATTCTGATATTATTCGGAATCACGATATGGCTTGGTTTCAACTCAGTTTTTGGGTTTGTGGCCAATGGTTTCGAAAAGGTTGGTGTAAACATTCGAACCACATCTGTATGGTCAGGACTTACACATACATTCCCGGGAATCGGCAAAGAATTCATGCCGGCCCTTGATGAAGGAAGCTTTTTGCTGATGCCTACATCCATGCCCCACTCGGGCGTTGAATACAACCGGAAAGTATTGGGACAACTGGATATGCTGATTTCTGATATTCCCGAGGTGAAGCTCACTGTCGGCAAACTGGGAAGGGTGGAATCGGCTCTCGATCCAGCGCCAATTTCCATGTACGAAAATGTCATCAACTACAAACCGGAATATGCCCTGGGCGAACGGGGGCATCGGGTGCGTTTCAAAACCGATGATGAAGATCGTTTCATTACTATAGATAAAGACACCCTTACAAACGAGGAAGCTCTGGAGCAAGGAATTACCAAAGAAGATCTTATCCACGATGAAGACGGGCTTTATTTCCGCAACTGGCGGTCACGCATTCAAAGTCCGGACGACATCTGGAATGAGATCGTCAAAGTAGCTAAGATTCCGGGAGTTACCTCGGCACCTAAACTGCAGCCCATCGAAACACGGCTGGTAATGCTCCAGACAGGCATGAGAGCCCCCATGGGAATAAAAGTATATGGGCCGGATCTGGAAACCATTGAGGCCTTTGGGATGGAACTGGAAGGAATACTCAAAGAGGTACCATCGGTAAAAGCAGAGGCTGCCTTTGCCGACCGCGTTATCGGAAAACCATATATCCACCTTAATATTAAGCGAGACGAAATATCCCGCTACGGACTAAATGTTGAGGACGTGCAGCAAACCATCGAGACTGCCATCGGAGGAATGAACATTACCACAACAGTGGAGGGGCGCGAACGATTCCCTGTCCGTGTGCGATATCCCAGAGAACTGCGTGATGATCCCGAAGCTTTGGGAAATATTCTGATAAATACTCCCACAGGAACCCAGATTCCGCTGAAACAGGTTCTGGATATTGAATATGTACGGGGCCCTCAGATGATTAAAAGTGAGGAGACTTTCCTTACCAGTTACGTCCTGTTCGACAAACGCGACGGATATGCTGAGGTAGATGTGGTAAACGATGCACAGCAAACCATCCAGGATCGGATAGACAGCGGGGAACTAACCGTTCCGGCGGGCGTGAGCTACAAATTCTCCGGTAATTACGAGAACCAGGTAAGGGCAGAGAAAAGGCTATCCATCATCGTACCACTGGTGCTGATAATTGTGTTTCTGATTCTGTATTTTCAGTTTAAATCACTTACTACCTCAATGATGATATTTACCGGTATCGCCATGGCTTTCAGTGGAGGTTTCATCATGCTGTGGCTTTACGGACAAGGATGGTTTGCCGATTTTTCCATATTCGGCACGCATATGCGAGACCTGTTTCAGGTAAAGACCGTCAACCTCAGTGTGGCCGTATGGGTAGGCTTTATAGCCCTGTTCGGACTTGCAACCGACGATGGTGTGGTAATGGGAACCTATCTCGACCAGAGTTTCCGGCGTAATAAGCCCGGTAGTCTGCATGCTATTCGCCAGGCCGTTACCGAAGCCGGACAAAAACGCATCCGGCCCGCGGTAATGACATCAGCAACCACCATCATCGCGTTGTTGCCCATCCTAACCTCCACCGGCCGGGGAGCAGATATCATGATCCCCATGGCCATTCCCGCATTTGGTGGTATGATGGCCGCGGCAATCACATACTTTGTGGTTCCTGTGTTGTATAGTTTACGCGAAGAGAGAGCGATGGAAAAAACCACCACCGAAGAAAATAAATTAGAAACACCCCACGGCCCCAAAGGGCACGAATAGCGAAAACCCCGGGTGTAAGCCCGGGGGGGGGGGATA
>NZ_JADQBH010000317.1 GCF_016278715.1 Marinilabilia sp.
CCCGGAATGACAGTCGGTGAACCCTTGGTGAGTTGTTTAACTTCAGCTTTTTTAATTCCGGCGGTTTTGTAAAGTTCTTTAATTGCGTCGGATCTTTCATTTGCCCCCTTGTCCTTCGAAGAAATTTCAGCTTCGGGGTTTGTCTTTTTTTTGGGTGAGTTGGAAAGGACAATAGCCGCTGCCGATAAAGCGGTGCCGGCAAGCGAAAGCAGAAAGGCAGTTAATTTCTTCATGAATATTAGTATTTTAGGAGTTGTTGATATGCAATATATAAAAAAAAATAGATTTGTTGTTATTTTTGCACCTCAGAAGATTATAAGCCCTGTCGTATGAATATTCTTTTTATCTGTTCTTCCAAAGTATGGGGAGGTAATGAAAAATGGGTCTCCATTGCCATGACCGGGTTAAAAAAACGGCATCAGGTTTTCTTTTTGGGGAAAGATGAATACCTGAAAGGTCGTTTCGACTCGGATATTACATTTTTTTCCGCTCCGTTTTCCTCTGTTTTTGACCGGTTCACCCGACGTCAGATCGTGAAAGTTATTTCAGAGAATAAAATTGATGTCGTCATTTCCACCAAAAAGAAAGAATATTTCCTGGGTGGACTGGCTGCAAAATCTCAGGGAGTGAGGCATTTTCTCCGATTGGGGATTGTCCGGAAATTGAGGTTACCCATATGGCATCGGTGGGTTTACGGCAAGTTGAATGACGGAATTATTGTGAATGCCCATCGGATAAAACGTGAATTGATGAAATATCCCTGGATGCGAAATCATCCGGTGAGAGTTATTTACAACGGAATTCCAGGACTTAAGGAGTTTCCCGTTTCTTCGCCTTCTTCTGATTCTTTCCTTGTGGTATCTACAGGAATGCTTACCCGGCGCAAAGGTTTTCATCTGCTTGTTGAGGTATTGGCAAGGATGTCTGTAGAATCCCGTTCCCGTTTGGAAGTTCATATTTTGGGTAAAGGAAGGGAAGAAACTTCGTTGCGAAAACAGATTCAGAAATACGGATTAGAGGAAATCGTTTTTCTCGAAGGATTTGCCGATCCGAAGCCGTGGCTGACAAAAGCCTCTCTTTTTTGCCTCTTTTCCGCTAATGAAGGCATCAGCAATGCACTGGTGGAAGCCATGGCTGCCGGGGTTCCGGTGTTGACGACAAATGCTGGTGGTGCCGGAGAATTTATTGTACATCGGCACAACGGATATCTTGTTGGCAGAGAGGTCGGAGAGATTGGAAGAAAGCTTCATAAGCTCATGAAAATGCACCCTGAAGAGTTGGCAGCTTCAGGCAGGAACGGAAAAGATACAGTGGCTGCACTTTTTGATACAGAACGTATGGTGGATGAGTTGGAAAAGTGTTTGCATAATTTTGCCTAACTTCGTGCTTTCAATAGTCCGTAAAAGAATAACTAAAAGCAGAGACGTAAGGACGCAAAGTTATTATTAGAAAGTTGTGGTCAATGTTTGAGGTTTTTTAAGTAAGTTATTTGTAAAAGTTTAACGGAGTATTGTGTCTTAAAACAAAAAAAAACATGGACAGTACACGTCAAAAAAAGATAGGAAGACTCATTCAGAAGGATATGAGTGAGATGTTTCAACGAGAGGTTAAAGAAGTTACTGCGGGTGCGTTGGTTTCGGTGACGGTGGTAAGGGTTACATCCGATCTTGGCGTCGCGCGGGTCTATCTTAGCATCTTTCCACCCGAACGTAAAGAGGAGGTCTATGATAAGATCAGGGAGCATTCTTCGCAAATCCGTTTTGCGTTAGGGAAAAGGGCCGGAAAACAGCTGCGGGTGATTCCCGAATTGGAGTTCTTCATCGATGACAGTCTGGATTACATCGACAACATTGACCAGCTGTTGAAAGAATAGAATGAAGAATGGGCTTGGTATAAAAAGTATCTTTTTTGCCATCCTCTTTGTTGTTGATGGGTTTGATTGGGGCGGACCTTGGCCGGTAAGCCTAAAAACAAGGCTGTTTTATCGTGAATTGAAGTAGGTCAGGGTTTTAAGGATGAAATCCCTTTTTGGAAAATGATAAGGGCAGTTTTGGACAAAAAAAGATTGTTTAATTCCACATACCAAATACTTTAATCTGGTTGTAAACTATGCAATATGATCCTATAAAACGTTCGCTGGGACGTGTTTTTAACGCAACACCCGGTTTCCGGCTGTTGTTTTACCGGTTATTGAATATTCTGCTATTGAGGTCGTGGTACATCCGTCGCGAGTTGAAGAAATGGGCTTCACGCCAGGGCCCGGTTGCAGACATACTGGACGCGGGTTCAGGGTTTGGACAATACACCTGGTCGATGTCGCGGTTAGGCGACGACTATCGGATTCTTGGGGTGGATGTGAAAGAGGAACAGGTGGCTGATTGTAACCGGTTTTTCAAAGTTTTGGGCATAGGAGGAAGGGTTCATTTTAAAATGGACGATCTTACCACTTTCAGTGAGCCTGAAACTTACGACCTGGTTTTGTCGGTTGATGTGATGGAGCATATTGAGGAAGACCGAAAAGTATTTCATAATTTTTTTGAAAGCATGGCTCGGGGAGGTATGTTGTTGATTTCCACACCTTCGGATAAGGGTGGTTCTGATGCCCACGAACACAGCGGTGACGGAATTTCAGGGTTTATTGACGAGCATGTGAGGGACGGTTACAATATGGAAGATATCCGGGAAAAATTGCAGGATGCAGGTTTTAAGGACATTGATTGCCGATATTCTTATGGAAAACCGGGACATATATCCTGGTTACTCTCCATGAAGTTTCCCATTACAATGCTCAATAAGAGTAAGCTGTTTTTTTTGCTGTTGCCCTTTTATTATTTGATATCCTGGCCTTTTGCCTGGCTGCTGAACCTGATTGATATTTCCATGCAACATGAAGAGGGAACTGGTTTAATTGTGAAGGCCTTTAAACCGGCAAACCAATAGAAAAATCTAAGACTTATGAAGCTGGCTCTGCATATTGCGTTGAGGTACCTGTTTGCCAAAAAATCCCAGAACGTTATCAATGTTATTTCTATGATTTCGGTGACGGGTGTTTTGGTGGGTTCCCTGGCTTTGATTGTAGTGTTGGCGGTTTTTAACGGATTGCACGGTCTTATCGGGTCGCTTTATGGTTCTTTTGATCCCGAATTGAAAATTTTATCCGAAAAGGAGAAGGTATTTAGTGTGGATTCTGTTCCTTATCAGCAAATTCTGGAAACAGAAGGCATTTCTGTGGTTTCCCAGGTTCTTGAAGGACAGGCGTTGTTGCGGTCCAGTAAGCGGCAGGTTCCTGCTATTGTGATGGGAGTGGATGAGCATTTTTCACAAGTGTCGGGCATTGATTCCATTATTATAGAGGGAGAGTATAAATTGCACGATTCGTCTCAAAAGATGGGCGTTATCGGTTATGTGCTGGCCGATCAGCTTGGATTGCGATTGAATTTTGTGAAACCGTTGGTGATGTATGTTCCGCGGCGTACCGGTCAAATAAATATGATGCGGCCCGATTTGTCGTTTCGGAAAGAGTATATCCAGCCCTCCGGGATGTTTGCTGTGCAGCAACTAGATTACGACTCCCGTTATCTGGTTGTCAGTATTAATCAGGCACGCAACTTGTTTGAGTACGGTGACGAACACGTTTCGTCACTGGGGATTTCTTTGAAAGGGGAGGCCTACCCGGAGGATGTAAAATCGCGGTTGAAAGAACTTCTGGGTTCCGGATTTTTGGTTCAGGATCAGCATGAGCAACATGCAACTTTTTACAAGCTGATGCGGGTGGAGAAGCTGATGGCGTACTTGATCCTCTTATTTATCTTGGTAATTGCTCTTTTTAATGTAATCGGAACCTTGTCTCTCCTTATTTTTGAGAAACGTGAAAGCATTGGAACACTACGAAGCATGGGGGCAGGACGGACATTAATTAACAGGGTGTTTTTGATAGAGGGCTGGCTGATCTCTTTGGCGGGAGTAACAGCAGGAGTACTGTTGGGTGCTTTTCTTATCTGGCTCCAGCAACAGTACGGATTGCTTCGTTTTGGTGGTGAAGGGGCTTTTGTGGTGGATGCTTACCCCGTAGCGTTGCAATGGACCGATATGGTGTTGGTTTATGTAAGTGTGTCTGCCATTGGCTTCCTTGCCGCCTGGTATCCGGTTCGTGTTATTGTTCGCCGATACTACTCCGAACAGGGAGAGGAGTGATCGGCCCACTGGATTGCTATTTCACTCAGAATAGCATTCAACTCCTCAATGCTTTCGGTGCGCAGCATCTTTATTTTCACGGATCGGAAATTGTCCAGTCCTTTAAATGTAACTGCCAGGTGACGT
>NZ_JADQBH010000138.1 GCF_016278715.1 Marinilabilia sp.
TGCTTCTTCGAACATGGAATCACGTTTCGATAAATCAACTTCTCCGGGCTCAGCGCCTTCGCTATCATTTCCTGTATATTCGGGCAATATCATGGCCGAAGGATAGCCCTGCTGGACACCGATGTATTCGTTGATTTTTTCAACTTCAGGCGTATCCACAAAGGCACACTGAACGCGAATCAGATCGCTTCCCTGGGTGATGAGCATGTCGCCACGGCCTATAAGTTGATTGGCCCCGGGAGAGTCCAGGATTGTGCGACTGTCGATCATGGAAGCTACTTTAAATGCTACACGGGTGGGGAAGTTGGCTTTGATAACTCCGGTAATAATGTTGGTTGATGGACGCTGCGTGGCAATAATCATGTGAATACCCACCGCACGGGCCAACTGAGCAATCCGGGCAATTGGCATTTCCACATCTTTTCCGGCGGTCATAATCAAGTCGGCAAACTCATCGATAATCACCACAATGTAAGGTAGAAAACGGTGGCCTTTTTCAGGATTTAGCTGACGTTTAACAAACTTGTGGTTGTATTCCTTCATGTTTCGCGCATGTGCCTTTTTGAGCAAATCATAGCGCTGATCCATCTCAATGGTAAGGGAATGGAGGGTGGCTACCACCCGTTGAACATCCGTGATAATGGATTCCTCTTCATCCGGTAGCTTGGCCAGGAAATGTTTCTCAATCTTGCTGTAGATGTTCAGTTCTACTTTTTTGGGGTCAACCAACACAAATTTAAGTTGCGAAGGGTGTTTTTTATACAGCAATGATGTTATAATCGCATTTAATCCTACTGATTTACCCTGTCCTGTAGCTCCGGCAACAAGCATGTGGGGTGCTTTGGTCAGGTCTATCATATAAGTTTCATTGCTGATGGTTTTTCCAAAAGCAATGGGTAGTTCAAACTTACTATTCTGAAATTTGCGTGAAGTGATAATCGAGCGCATGGACACCACTTCCGGTTCTGAATTGGGAACTTCAATACCAATGGTGCCACGTCCCGGAATGGGGGCAATAATTCGGATTCCCAGAGCAGCAAGCGAAAGGGCAATATCATCTTCCAGGTTTTTGATTTTGGAAATGCGTACACCCGGTGCAGGAACAATCTCATACAATGTAATGGTGGGACCAACAGTTGCTTTAATGCTTTTGATTTGTATTTTGTAGTCCTCCAGGGTTTTAACGATTTTGTTTTTGTTGGAAATAAGCTCCTCCTCACCAACTTGTCCCGACCCCCCATCATGATCATCTAGCAAATCAAAAGTGGGAAGTTTATAGGAAGACAAATCGAGAGTGGGATCGTAATCCCCCAAAGGTTTGTCATCGTTATGCTCCAACATTTCTTCAGTGGCTGCCCTTTCAATTTTGAGCTCCAGGTCTTCATCACCATCATGCTCCAGCGACTTATCGGTATTTTGAGGTTCAAACTCCATTTTCATGGTTTCTTCGTCATGAACCTCTGTTTGTTGTTGGTTATGTGCCTGATTTGGCGTAGATACCGGCTTTGTGGTTTCAGAAACTTCGGACAATCCGCTCACCGCTCTTTCCAGTGATAATTCTTCATCCAATGGTTTGTCGGACGCTGGTGCTGCCTTTTCTTTTGATGAATCTAAACCATCAGAATGTTCAATGTTGTTTTGTGTTTCTACATTGGTATCCGAAGTGTTTTTATTGATAAAAGGCTTGGAAACAAGCACAATAAACCAATCAAAACTAAAAGAGAGGTAGGCGAAAAGTGTAACCAGTATTAGAATAAATGTTCCGGCCCATCCTATAGCCGACTGCAGCCAGGTACTCAGAAAAAAACCATGCGCACCGCCCAAAAGAAGGTATTGATCATTGACAGAGTCGATAAAAAAGAATCCAAGTGTAAGAGAAGTCCAGATGGTAATGAGTGCGGCATGTGCAAAAGCGGATGAGAGTTTCATTATTTTGGCACCTACCAGTTTTATTCCGGTCATGAAAAGCAATACTACCACTGCAGTTGAAGCTACTCCAAACCAGTCATTTATAAAGGTGTCGGCCAGCCAGGCACCAAATTTGCCAGTCCAGTTTTCCACAGTTATTTCCGCATCTTTAATAAAATCCCAAAATGCAATGTCGAATTTACTTCTGTCCGCAAACCCGGTAAAGAAAAACGACATAAATGCCAGCGCCAGATAGAATGCCAGCGCTACAAGAACTAATCCTGAAATAAAACGGAACTTGAAATTCTTAAGATTGGTCTCCCATTTGGAGAGACCTGTTTTTCGACTTTTTTTCCCTTTTGCTGTCTTTTTGCCGTTACTCATGGTGCTAATTTGGTTTTCCTCCTGCAAAAATAATAATTGAACGGGCCTTTTGAGCTTTTAAAAGAAATAAAGTTTAAAATAATGTCTGCAGAAAAATGATTGGCTACCATTCAACGATTAAAAGCAATTTTAATTGTATGTTTATTTAATGATGGTTGAAATGGTTTGTTCAATTTCCTGAATGGTGGCGGGTTGGTAATCCACCGGAATCTCAAATATGGATTCCGGCAACGTATCTCCGATGATGGACTGAGGGGTTAAAGTGAACATCACATCATTGTAAAAGATGGAAAATTCAAGCAAAACACCAGGAATTTCAGCAAAAGGAGTGTTTTTATTGGTGGTTGGGATAGCGATCTCCGGGGTGTACCAAACGATAATTTCACTGTTGGTTTTTCCCAATTTTATTATTGCTTTTTGAGCTTCATAGCCTAAAATGGTTCGGGAGGTGTCTTTTTCAAAAAAGACTTTTCCCTCTTGCAACTGTTGAAAAATAAAGAGTTTATTACTTTCCGACGCGGGAACATACATTTTTCTGTTGATGATTTTTAGTAAAGTTGTACTACTGTCGGTATTGTGATTTGAAATGAAGTCCAGTGAGTAAATGCCCAAATCTCCCTCAAAAGAGATACGCTCTTGTCCGGGTCGAAAGAAATAATGCATCTCTTCGGGAAGCAAAAAAGAGAAGTTTTTAGCTTTTATTTCCGGGGAATAGGAAATGGTATAATTTACCACGCCTTGCGAAACAACAGGTGTTGTTTTCTTCTGTCTTTGCTTGCATCCGTATAGAACAAAAAATGCTGACAATAAGATTATTGAAAGGATCTTAAAAATTGATTTGGAACAATGCCTCATAAAATGAATTCTCTAAATGGTTTACATGGTCTAAGCTTTTTCAAATTTAATCTAATTTTTAAGAAATAATTAAACGCTTATCTTTTGATTCGGGGTGCTGGTCAAAATCAAATCCACCAATGATAGATACTTCTTTGCTGATAATGGTCATAGGAAAACTATCTTTTTTTCTCGAATATAGTGCTGTAATAAGATAAATTGAATAATATGAGCAAACTTGCTGTTATTGCTTTGGGTGGCAATGCACTGCTGAGAAACAACCAGTCCGGAACGATTGAGGAGCAGGAAGCCAACACTACTGAAACACTTGAAAACCTTATCTTCCTTGTTAAAGAAGGGTATAACCTGGTGTTCACGCATGGAAACGGGCCTCAGGTGGGGAACATTCTTTTGCGAAACGATGCCGGGGAGAATCAGTACGGCGTACCTCAAATGCCTCTTGATATTTGTGTGGCCGACAGTCAGGGAGGCATCGGATATATGATTGAACGTTGCTTATTGAATGTTTTGTGTAAACACCATCTTAAAAGAAATGTTCTTACCTTAATGACCCTCACTGAAGTTGATCCTACAGATTCTGCATTTAACAACCCTACCAAACGGATCGGAAAAATGATGACTAAAGAGGAAGCAGACCGACTTAATAAGGATAAAGGCTGGATTTTTAAAGAGGAGAAGAAAAGTGTGGGTGGCTATAGGAGGGTTGTTCCGTCGCCTGTGCCAAAGTCGATAATGAACTGTGAGGTGATTGAGAGCAACGCCAGGGCCGGTACAATAGTAATTGCGGTGGGAGGAGGTGGTATTCCTGTTTACACGGATGAGCAGGGAATGGTGCGGCCATCTGAAGCGGTTGTGGATAAAGACCTGGCTAGCTCTATTCTGGCCACCCAGATTAAAGCTGATGAGTTTTATGTTCTAACCGATGTTCCTTTTGTTTATGTTAATTATGGGGAACCTGATGAAAAGAAACTGGAATTTCTAAATCATACCGATACTCTGAAATACCTTAATGCCGGAACTTTTGGTGAAGGAAGTATGGCTCCTAAAATAAAAGCTGCTCTCTCATTCATTGAAATGGGGGGGCGACAAAGCATTATCACCGAATCCAAAAAGCTCGAGGATAAATCCTTTGGAACAAAAATTACTATGGAATACGAAGATAAAGACTTGCATAAGTATGACTGAAACAGTGGATGAATACCTTTCTTTAGCCTGCTTTATTCATGAATTATCGTTATGAGATTTTCAAATATTAAGAAATAAAATCAACCGCAGAGAATATGGATGTAGGAAATAATAAATTATTTTCAAATCCATTTTAATGAGGACGATTGTATTTTGCAGATAGTTGGACATCGGAATAGATTATTTGTGAATAATGCAGGTTAGGCTCGAACTTAAAACTGAACACTAAAATTAAATATATATGGCTTTCAATTTAAAGAACCGATCATTTTTAAAACTACTGGACTTTTCGCCCAAAGAGATAGCGTTTCTGCTGGAACTGGCCGAACAACTAAAAGCGGCCAAGTATACCAGAACGGAACAACCACAGCTTTCAGGTAAAAATATTGCCCTCATATTTGAGAAGTCTTCCACACGCACCCGATGTGCTTTTGAAGTGGCAGCGCACGATCAGGGTGCTCACGTTACTTACCTTGGGCCCTCCGGGTCGCAGATTGGTAATAAAGAATCGATGAAAGATACGGCCAGGGTTTTGGGGCGTATGTACGATGGAATCGAGTATCGGGGATTTGGACAAACCATTGTCGAAGAATTGGCTGAATTTGCTGGAGTTCCTGTTTGGAATGGCCTTACAAATGAGTTTCATCCCACCCAGATTCTTGCCGATTTTCTGACAATGAAAGAGCATTCGAATGTGCCTTTGAAACAGGTTTCGTTTGCCTATTTAGGCGATGCACGCAACAATATGGCCAATTCGTTGCTCGTGGGTGGTGCCAAAATGGGTATGGATGTGCGCATTGTGGGACCTAAATCGCTTCAACCCGATGCGGATCTGGTAGAGAAATGCCGTGAAATTGCCAAGGAGACCGGCGCACAGATTACCATCACTGAAAATGTGGAAGATGGGGTAGCAGGATGTGATTTTCTATACACAGATGTATGGGTTTCAATGGGCGAAAGTGAGGATGTTTGGAAAGAGCGTATCGAGATGCTTAAAGCCTTCCAGATAAATGCTTCAACACTTGAGAAAACAGGAAATCCATCCTGCAAATTTCTTCACTGTCTGCCTGCTTTTCATAACCGGGAAACAAAAGTTGGAGGGGAAATTTTTCAAAAGTTTGGTCTTGACGGATTAGAAGTAACAGAGGATGTATTCGAATCTCCTGCTTCTATCGTTTTTGATCAGGCCGAGAACCGGATGCATACCATCAAAGCGGTGATGGTAGCCACACTGGGAGCTTGATGTATTTTAATTTCCCCTGACATAGTATCAAACTCGTCAGGGGAAATAAAAAACTACTCCTCTTTTTCCACAATTTTCCTTGCCTGTGATGCATTCACAAACAACACATCATCCAAACTTGAGAAATCGTTAAAATATTCTGCCCCCCTGCGTTTAATGTGTTCTTCACGGAAACCAATTATGGTTAATCCGGCATGTTTTGATTTCTCTTCAACAATTTCATGGATAGCCCTGTTTTCAGTTGCCGGAACAATCTCAATATTAGAAAGAGTAATTGGCAAACGTCCTTCTTCAACCAGGTGATTGAGTTGTTCTCTGGTTTGCTCCACCTGCTCCGGCGCACAAATACTGAAAATCTTAATTTTACTTTTCTTCCAGTCGGGATGGGCCAGAATAATGTAACCAAGCAAAATCATCAGGTTGGCATTGAGGTAATCCACTGGTCTTATCCACACATGAATGCCATTCCGGAACCGTGTAGCAGATTGCCCCATCCCATAAACACAAACATCGAAATTACCAGCCTTGGTAAGTGCGATATTGGTTATGATACGTTCCACTTCTTCTGTTTGATTTTTTTCATATTCAAACACCACCATGTTATTTTCCATCCCTGAAATACTGGGCGCCTGGATAATTTGGGCAATGGCAGAAGTATAGGATGGAGAAATCATGGTATCGATGTACAGTGTGCTATCTTCTTCTTTTTGAATTTCAACCAACTGATGCATAATTTCCCTGGATGCCAAAAAGCTCTGGCGGCTAAAATAATCTTCTATAAAGTGAAAATAGGTGCCAAAACCATGACGATAGGAGAGCCAGTTCATCAAATCAAAAATCTTTTCCCGTTCAAAGGAATTTGCTGAAATACAAACAGCTGCCGGACGCCATTCTTCACTCTCAATTGGGCTTTGATTCTTCTGCATGTAAACCTGGAGTTTTCGGTTAAGCTGAAACAGTGCGCCTCTAAACAGATTAACCAGTCCTTTACGGTCTTTGTTGTAGTGCTCAATAACGAGGTAGATGACTATAATCATTGAGTAAGCAACCACTGTATAAAGCGGATTAATCATAAACATAACCCACACGGAAAGCAAAAAACCAATGAGTGAAAAATACCATTTCGACCGGAACCGCGGACGATAGGAGGGGGAAGAACCCCAATGGTTCAGAAAACTAATAAGACAAAGTGAGCCATAGGTTATCAGAAAAAACATGGAGATTATTTCTGCTACAGCATCAACATTTCCCATTCCCACAAAAACAAAAGCAATTAGAAATGCTACAATCGAGGCATTACGGGGCTCATTGGTGACCCCTTTTCCCTTTGACAATCTTCGGTTGACTCCGGGTAAAGGAAAGCTTTTATCACTAGCCAGGGCCTGTAAGGTACGCGGAGCAACCAGTACTGATCCAAGCGCTGAGGAAAGGGTAGAGGCAGCCAATCCCATTAATACAAAAATACTACCTCCAACAGCAATTTGAGACATGATTAACTGATTGGAAAGCAATGCTTCGGTGGAAACAGATACGGACATTTTCCATATTACAAGAATATAAACCAACATTCCTGCAATGGTTGCTGCCATGGTACCAATAGGAAGTGATTTCCCCGGATTTTTAAGGTCACCGCTGAGCCCGACTCCTGCAGTCATCCCTGTAAAGGCCGGAAAACAAATCGCAAATACGGAAAAAAAGCTCTGGGGATTAGAAAAACTAAAATTGGAACTGAAATGCTCTCCTTTTACCAGTTCTGGTTCTCCAGAACCCAGGAAAAACATTATTAACGACAAAAACAATACTCCGGCTACACCATACAATAGCCCAATACCCATATTAGCTCCTTTGCGGATAATGAGAATTGCCAGAATCACTAATACCGGAAGGCTCACAACCTGACGTGGTAGTTCCCAACCATATTTTGTAATCCACCACTGAAATAGCATTTCAAATGTTTCGGTGAAAGCAATGATGTAAAATGCGATGCTGATCGCCTGAGAGAGAAACAGGGCAATACCTATCGTGGCACCAATATTTAGACCAAATGAGCGGGATATAATAAAGTATTCTCCTCCTCCTTCCACGCGAGTATTGGTTGATAATTCTGAAATGGCCAGGGCAGTGGGAATGGTTATCAAATGCCCTAGAATAACCAACAGCAAACTACCTGTAAAACCTATGGTTCCAACGGCAAAGCCAAATCTCAGAAACAAGATAGCACCTAAAATAGTGGAGATGGCCGTGATGAAAACCGGTGCCGTACCAAACCGACGTGCCGTATTGATTTGCACTTTTTGCTCCATAATCACTCTTTCTTTCGATGTATTAAGGATAATCTATTTTTTTGTGAAGTTAATAAATTCAGGAAAGATTATTTTCTTCTGATAAGAATCATTGGTGTTTATTTTCGCATTCGGCCATATTTCCTGTCGGGATAACTCATACAGTTAGGAATACAGGAATCACTATTCGCACTTAAAATCAAAGCGTAAGCACATATGTAATAGCCGGGGATCATAAAAATAACTTATATTTGACTATCGGAAATAGATTATTATGAGTTTTGATTTTCTAGATATCGATTTGCCTGTTATCGATCCGGTTGTTAAATTCCTGATCATTCTACTTGTAATTTTAGTCATTCCCATATTGTCAGAACGGTTGAGGATTCCGCAGTTATTGGGTATGATTGTAGCCGGAATTGTAATTGGACCACATGGTTTTAACCTTCTGGCGCGAGATAGCAGCATAATACTCTCCGGAACAGCGGGGTTACTCTATATTATGTTTCAGGCTGGCCTGGAGATCGATATGAACGATTTTAAAAGACATGCATTCAAAAGCACGATGCTGGGCCTCTACGGTTTCTTTATCCCAATGATACTTGGAATAATTTTGGGGGTTATTCTTCTTGGCTTTTCTCTTTCAACGTCAACACTCCTTGCCAGCATGTTTGCCTCTCATACATTGATTACTTATCCTATTGTAAGCAAACTGGGAATAACAAAAAATACAGCAGTCAATATCTCCGTGGGCAGTACCCTTATAACTAATACTCTGGCATTGTTTGTCCTGGCTATTATTGTGGGTATGTCAAACGGAGAAATAAATAATTTTTTCTGGTTGCAATTACTGGTATCGTTCATCGCATTTACACTCATCATAACTTTTGTATTTCCACGAATTGCCAGATGGTTTTTTAAACGTTTTAGCGACAGTGTTTCGCAATATGTTTTTGTACTGGTTATTGTCTTTTTGGGTGCAGTTCTATTAATGGCTGCTGGCATTGAAGCCATTATCGGGGCATTTATGTCAGGACTGGCGTTAAACAGACTAATTCCGCGGACATCTCCATTAATGAACCGCATCAACTTTGTGGGCAACGCCATCTTCATTCCATTTTTTCTGATAGGGGTAGGGATGCTAATTAATTATCGGTCTTTTAGCAATTTGGAGACCATAATGGTGGCTGTATCCATGTCAATTGTTGCCACTCTTGCAAAGTATCTGGCGGCTCTGGCTACTCAAAAGAGTTTTAAACTGAGTCGTGATGATATGCACCTGATATTTGGGCTTACCAATTCACAAGCAGCTGCTACACTTGCGGCTGTTTTAGTTGGTTACAACATAGTTCTGGGACATACTCCTGATGGTGATCCTATACGCCTGTTGAATGACAGTGTACTCAATGGAACCATTATCATGATATTAGTAACTTGTACAATTGCCTCTTTTGTAACCCAGAAAAGTGCTCAAAAAATATCCACAACCGAGCAAATGGATGGAGTGATTGAAGAAAATAAAGAGCTAATACTAATTCCTTTGAGTAATCCTGAAAACATTGAGGAAATGGTTAATTTAAGTACCATCATAAAATCAAAACGAAACCTGAATGGCTTTTTTGCACTCAATATAATTAACAGGGATAATACTGATACTGAACTGGAGAAGCGGGCCCGCCAATTACTCAACAAAGCCCGGGTCGCTGCTTCGGCCACGGATATGGAACTGCAAACCTTGTTACGTTACGACCTCGATGTGGTACATGGCATCACCAATGTTATTAAGGAACATAATATTACTGACCTTATTCTCGGACTACATGTACAAAAGGGGATGTCTGACACCTTCTTGGGCAACCTGACAGAAGGTATCCTTTCCAAAAATAATTTCACAACCTATATTTACAACCCCTTTCAGCCCATTTCTACCATCGGGCGTCACATTGTTGTTGTTCCTGAAAATGCTGAATACGAATCAGGTTTTTCTTTTTGGGTTTCAAGAATATGGAACATTGCCGGAAATACAGGAGCAAAAATCTTGTTTTATTCAGATGGAAGAACCCTTAAGCTGCTCAGGGAAATTCATTCTATTCATCCCATCGATGCAGAATTTAATGTGTTCAACAAATGGGACGATTTTTTGATTTTATCCAGGGACGTAAGCCCGAACAATAATCTGATTATTGTGATGAGTCGAAAAGGTTTCAACTCATACCACCCTGCTATGGAAAAAATAACATCCTATCTGAATAACTATTTCCAATATTCCAATTTTTTAATCATTTATCCCCGGCAAGAAATCCTTTTATCACATGAGAAAAAAATAAACCTCACGGATTCTTCAATGTTGGAAACCATCGAAAAGATTGATACCATTGGAAAAACACTTGCCAATATTTTCAGAAGGAAGGAAATATGGAGAATTAAAAGAGAACAAAACTAACTCTTTTTCTCTCAATGAATGAAATTGCGAATTTTCCGCTGAATTTTGTTGTATCCGGAATAGTATTGCGGTTAAATATATTTTTTGATACTTTCGTTCCTCTAATCTCAATCATAGATGGCACAGAAAATTGCAGTTATAGGCATGGGCCAGTTTGGTATGGCCATAGCAAAATCACTAACCAAAAAGGGAGCTGAAGTTTTGGTAATTGATCGCAATGAGCATATTATTGAAGAAATGGGCAACCGGGTGGCCCTGGCTGTGGCGATGGATGCTACCGACAAAAAGACCCTCCTCTCTCAGGGCATTCTCGATTTCGATGCTGTGGTGGTTGCCATTGGAGAAGATTTTGAACAATTGCTGCTCTGCACAACCCTTTTAATGGATATCGGAGTAAAAAGAATAATGGCACGTGCCAGGGGGAAAAATCAACGCGTTATTCTGGAGAAAATCGGAGTTGAAGAAATTCTTTCTCCTGAGGACGAGGTAGGAATCAACGTGGCCGAAAGATTGATGAATCCCTCCATTGTTTCGTATCTTGACCTTCCGGATGAGTTTTGTATTATGGAAGTTGCTGCCCCGCCCGATGTTATTGGTCGCTCTCTTATCGACATCGACCTCAGACGACGCTATCACCTGAATCTTATTACAATGAAACGCGGCGTAGATGTTGAGAAAAACGGAGAAATTGTCTGGGAGCAGCATATTTATGGAATTCCCAAAGGGGAAAGTCTCATTCGGGAGAATGATTCTCTAATTCTTTTTGGAAAACGCAGCCATGTTGAACGGTTTATTGAAATCAATCAATAAATGGGAGAGTTAAGAAATACCCGGGAACGCATTAATGTTTTTCTTTTCGACATCAGAGAACGGTTTTTCCGGGTCATGAATATTTTATCGGTGGTGGCTGCACTGACAGGAGTTTTTTTTATTATCCGTTTTTTTGGTTTTTCACCGAACGAGGAAACCACGGAGAATCTAATATTTCAGCTGCATAGAGTATTGGATTTTTTTCTGTTACAGTTCTTGCTCCGGGTATTTTTTGATTTTAATCCGAGAGAATTTCTGCGCAAGAATCTGTGGGAAAGCATTATTATGCTCTCCATCCTGAGTGAATCAATAATATATTTTATTTTCGGAAAAGCCTGGATATTTCAGCTAACTCAACTGGCAGGGATGTCTTCTCATGGTTATTTTCTGGTGGTTCAGGGAATTTTTTGGATTGTAGTCCTACGGGAAACAGGACGTGCATCCATTAACATGAGTCATTTACACATCAGTCCCGGAGCCCTTCTTGCACTCTCTTTTATTATTCTGATACTGATTGGTACAGTGCTGCTTAAGATGCCTGAAATGACGTATACCTCCATATCCTGGGTTGATGCTTTATTTACGTCTACCAGTGCGAGTTGCGTTACCGGATTGATTGTGAAGGATACAGCAGAATTCTTTACATTCAGAGGACAACTGATTATTATGATGCTTTTTCAGCTTGGTGGGCTCAATATGCTGACCATTGCCACTTTTATTGGTTCTTTTTATCGAAAAAGCGGAAGTTTATATACATCCAGTTTACTAAAGGATGTAATGGATACTGACCATATTGGAAGTTTGACCGGGATTCTGCGAAAAGTTATTTTTTACAGTTTGAGTTTTGAGATAACCGGTGTCATTTTATTATACTTTTTGTGGGGAAATCAATACGAATTTCAAGGCCCCTTTGAACGACTTTTTTATTCCGTCTTTCATTCTGTTTCGGCTTTTAATAACGCAGGCTTTTCACTTTTTACAAATGGATTATTTGAGGCTCCGGTGCGGTTCCAGTATGGAGCGCAGATTGTGATAATGGTGTTAATTGTTGTGGGAGGACTTGGGTTTATTGTGCTACAAGACGTTTTCGCAAAACCGCCTTATCAACAGATTCAAAAAGAATATTGGAGGAAACTGATGGTCAATTCAAGGGTAGTGCTGACCATTACCTTTTGGATGCTTGTCTCGGGTGCAGCTCTGTTTTTCATTTTTGAGTACAACAACACGCTGAAAGACCATTCGCTTGTTGGAAAAATTGTGGCTTCCTTTTTTCAATCCGCTACCACCCGCACCGCCGGGTTTAATACAGTAGATACCTCCTTACTCACAACTCCCACCTTATTATTATTCATGCTTTTCATGTTTGTGGGAGCCAGTCCCGGATCAACCGGTGGCGGTATAAAAACCACTACCTTTGCAGTAGCCCTGAAAGCTGCATGGGCCAATATCAGAGGGAGAGAGCATGTGGAAGTCTTTAAACGAAATATTCGCTGGGCCTCGGTAAATAAGACTTATGCAATCATCGCTGTGGCCCTTTCTTTTTTGTTTCTATTTACCATTCTTTTATCATTAACCAACCCCCAATTTTCCTTACGCGAAATTCTTTTCGAACAGATTTCTGCAATGGGCACTGTTGGCCTATCGCTGGGAATTACAGGGCAGCTTTCCATGTCCGGAAAAATTATTCTGGTGATCTCTATGTTTATTGGCAGGATTGGTTCTTTAACGATGGTGGTTATTTTTAGTCGTCGCATCATTTCCGGTTCCTACAGGTATCCCAATGCACGATTAATGATAGGATAATTATTAATGAATTTGGAAGAAATCTTTTAACAATGGCTGATATGAATTTCAAACGTTGCGAATGGGTCGGAAATGACCCGCTCTATGTTAAGTATCATGATGAAGAGTGGGGCAGACCGGTTTTTGACGATGAGACTCTTTTTGAATTCCTGATATTGGAAGGTTTCCAGGCCGGATTGAGCTGGATTACGATTCTGCGAAAACGTGAAAATTTCAGAAAGGCATTCGACAATTTTGACTTTCATAAAATTGCCGGTTATACAGATGATGACTTTCAACGACTCATCCAAAACGATGGAATTATTCGTAACCGACTAAAGATAAAGGCCGCGGTCACCAACGCACAGGCTTTTCTTAGAGTGCGCGAAGAGTTTGGTTCTTTTAGCCGCTTCATTTGGGGGTTTGTGAACGGAAGCCCCATTGTGAATCATTTTGAAAGTCTCAAAGATATTCCGGCATCAACACCACTTTCCGATAAAATTAGTAAAGACCTCAAAAAACGAGGGTTTAAATTTGTTGGAAGTACCATTGTGTATGCACACATGCAGGCAACCGGTATGGTTAATGACCATGTGGTGGGGTGTGCAATTAGGGAAATGAGCATGGGGTAGGGCATAGAGTTTTTTATAAAAGAAAGCTCTATGAACGAATGTAAGTACCGGCCATAAGAATGAAAATAGAAGACAGTTAAACGATGGAAAAAGGCTGTTATCAAATAACTCAATTTCAACCCCCAACCCAGAACACAGAGACCTAAAATTCCCTACCCCTCTCGTTTGGCCTCATTCCATATCTCATCCATCTCCGCAAGTGAAAGGTCTTTAAGATTAACTCCTTGTTTAATAGTTTTCTGTTCCAGATAATTAAAGCGTTTGATGAACTTTTTATTGGTGCGTTCCAGTGCATTTTCGGGGTTTACTCCATAAAGGCGGGCGGCATTTATCAGTGAAAAAAACAGGTCGCCAAACTCATCTTCAATGGCATCCTTGTCATTCTTTATCATTTCCACCTTCAGTTCTTCTAGCTCTTCTTGTACTTTATCCCATACCTGCTCACGCTGTTCCCAGTCAAATCCCACTCCACGGGCTTTATCCTGAATGCGGTTCGCTTTTACCATCGCCGGCAGAGACATAGGCACGCCTTCCAAAACCGAGCGGTTGCCATCTTTTTCTTTTAATTTGAGGGCTTCCCAGTTTTGTTCCACTTCCCGGGCATCTTTCACCTTTGTTTCTCCGAAAATGTGGGGGTGACGGTATATGAGTTTTTCAATCAGTGAATCTATTACTTCTTTAATGGAGAATGCCTCTTTTTCTTCGCCTATTTTTGCATAAAAAACAATATGAAGCAACAAATCACCCAGCTCTTTGCGAATGGCGTCTTCAGAACCTTCAAGTATGGCATCAGCCAGTTCGTAGGTTTCTTCAATAGTGAGGGAGCGCAGTGATTCATTTGTCTGTTTGCGATCCCACGGACATTTTTCGCGCAATTCGTCCATTACTTCAAGTAACCGGCCAAAAGCCTCTTTCTTTTCGTGCATTGTTAATGTTGTTAGTATGTAAATCTGACCCTCAGAGGGTCATGAAAGTTAAATCTGATGATTACTTCAAAAGTAGCAATTCTGCACTTTATTGAAAATTTTGAAAAGAAAATTTAAGTGTGAAAACCGGGATTGAAAGGCTTTTGGTGGTTGTTTTATTCATTTTACCAAAAATAGTTTTATCTTGCAACGCCTGAAAATTGAAGAAAACAAGACTTTATGAGTGTCCCCACATTTGATGTAATACTTGTATTTCTGGTACTTGCATTTATACTGATTTCCCTATACCGGGAACTGATGGGGGCAGCATTTACCTTCTTTATTGCCATCATGGTGCTGGGAATTTTCAAAATCCTAACACCCTCCGAAATTCTGGCCGGCTTTGCCAACGAACAGATTGCAGTTATTATTATGCTGTTACTTCTTGGTGATACCATTCGACAAACCTCTGTAATTGAAGCTATCTTTGAAAAGGCCTTTCCACGATCAATGAAATTTAAGGGATTTCTTGCCCGGATGATGATTTGGGTCGGTGGATTTTCGGCTTTCCTGAACAATACACCTTTGGTTGCAGTCATGATGCCTTATGTGCATCAATGGAGCCGGCGAAACAATATTGCTCCGTCAAAATTGCTGATGCCACTTTCTTACGCTGCCATTCTGGGGGGATGCGTAACCCTCATTGGTACCTCTACCAATCTTATTGTAAACGGTATGGTAGTGGATCAGAAAATTTTTCCGGATATGCCTTCGCTCGGAATGTTCGATTTTTTTTGGGTAGGTTTTCCCATGCTAGTGATTGGAATGGTTTATCTCTATTTTTTCTCCTATCGGTTATTGCCCGATCGAAAAAGTGTGATGGAAGAGTACTCCACCGCCGAGAGAAAATATCTGGTGGAGGCAGAAGTTCGCCGCAACAGCCGCCTGGTGGGCAAGACACTCGAAGAATCTGAAATTCGGGAAATGGACGGACTGGTATTAATTGAAATAATCCGGGGAAACAGGATTTACCAACTTTTATCAGACAATTTCAGACTTCAGGAGGGAGATTTATTAAGGTTTGCAGGAGAAAACAAGAATGTTGTCCGTTTGCTTTCCGAAAATTGTGGATTAACACTTCCTTCGGTTGGCATGATGTCTAAATTAAAGAAAACGCAGGTTGTTGAAGTGGTGGTTTCGCACAATTCATCACTTATTACCAAAACTGTAAAAGAAGTAAATTTTCGCGGACGTTTCGATTCGGCCTTGCTGGCATTGCACCGCAACGGAGAACGTGTTGTTGGAAAAATCGATGAAGCCAAATTAAAGGCAGGCGACGTACTGATGCTTTTGGTTGGAGAAGCGTTTATCAGTCGTGCCGATAGTGAGCAGGATTTCTATCTCATCTCCAAAATACGGGAATTTAACCGTACGGAGAAATACAAAATTTATGCATTGCTGGGCGGAACACTACTTGCAATTTTTCTGGCAGCCGTCAAGCTGGTGCCTCTGTTTATCGGATTGTTTGTTGTTCTAATTGTCATCTCAACACTCAAGATTGTGTCGCCCAAGGACATGCCCAAGAGTATTGATTACAACCTGGCCGTAATTATTGCTATGTCGCTGGCTCTGGGCACGGCTATGATAAAAACAGGCGTAGCCGATATGGTGGCCGACCTGATTATCAGTGTTTTTCTTCCATTTGGTCGGGTTACCCTTCTTTTTGGCATCTACCTGATGACAACCGTTCTTGCAGCATACATCACCAATAAAGCTGCCGTTGCCGTTATTTTTCCGATTTCTCTTACGGCAGCCAAAACACTCGGACTGGAGCCGGAACCCTTCGCGCTGGTGGTTTCGTTTGCCGCGGCTGCCAATTTTATTACCCCCATTGGCTATCAAACGAACCTGATGGTTTATGGCCCGGGAAATTACAACTTCAAGGATTTCTTTAAAATTGGGTTCCCGCTGACTATCATTTACATGGTTGTGACCATCACTGTTCTTAGTCTGATGTATTTCTAATAATGTCCCAGCAGACGGGCAATTTTATCAATAATCTTGCTTTGATTGGGGTCAATGGCCAATCCTTTTGATTTGGCTGTTAATAACTCTTTCCTCAGTTCAATAAAAGCATCTGAAATATTGCTCAGCGACCGGGTTTTCTCACTTAACTGGTCCTCAAGCATGGCGATTTTTGCTTTCGATTTTTCTATGTCAGTTTTTAATAGGGTACGATCAGCCGCCAGGTTGTTGTATTTTTCTTTTACTTCTCTCAATTCCTTCTGAACATTGGTCTGACGTTCCTTGCTCATTTGCAACGAATACTGAAGGCTGGCAGTATCCTTTTTTAATAGAGCCAGCTGAGATGTCAGTTCTTCCAGTTGATTGGCCCTTTCCACACTAGTACTTTGTTGTGAGCGGTATTTGCTGCGCGCATCGGCAAGATCCTGCTTCAGATTATTTACTTCCTCTTTCAGGTTTTCCGTATTTGCAAACAGGGTAGATACTTTGTCCGATTTTAAAGCATCGCTTCGATGTAATTCCTGTTTCATGGATTCAAAATCGGCAAATGCACTTCTGAGTTGCTCTTCCAGTTCTCTGTTCTCGTCTCTTGTTTCGGTCAATCTCTTTTCCAGAAAATCTCTTTCCCCTACCATGGCTTCATATTTCTTTTTGGAAACCACACAGCCCGGGAGAACCAAGCTAATGAGAATGAATATTGAAAAAATCCGTTTCATACGCATAAAATTTGCATTATTAAGGTCGTATAGAACACGCAACCCTCTTAAAAATGCCATTTTGTGACACATTAAAAAAAGTCAAGGTTCCATACTCGTTTTATAGAATTTATTTTTTTGTTTTTCCTTCTTTTTATACATTTAGGCATTGGGCCAATATAACTTAGGTATTAAACCTGGTCAATTACTCTTTGCCATTTTGGAAAATTAATTAAATCAGTAACTTTTGGCAGGATTTTCGAGTTGTAATAAAGCAAAATAAACTGATTTAAAATAGGCAACTTATTTCATAAATAACCCTTTTGTCCTTCATCAAAAATAAGAAAAGTATGCAAGTCAAAAAATATTTTATTGTGTTGTCGCTATTTTCTGCCATCACAACCTTTACAATAACTGCACAGAATCATATTCTGGAGGGCAGGGTAGTAGATGCTTCTAATGGAAATCCGGTGGAATTTGCCAATCTTGGTGTCGTAGATTCCTTTCTTGGAGACGCTACCGACAATAACGGATTTTTTAGCTTGGTTGTTCCAAATGACGCTATCAAAAAAACGATAAGAATTTCAGCGGTGGGATATCGTCCCAAAGAATTTCAAATTTCTAAGCTGCTGGCACAAACAAAACCGGAAATTGAACTTTTCCCTACGGTTTATGATATTGATGAAGTGGATGTGGAGGCTCCGTCAAGAGTTTTGTACGGTATGCTGAAAATGGTGGGCCGCCTGATACCGGACAACTATTATTCTGACAATTATGTGGCCAAGATCGACTATCTTGAAACAACCGAAAACGGAAAAAGAATAATGCACCTGGATTATGCTGACCATTCGGGTTATGGTATTCGTAGTCGTATCAATGCATTTGAAAACAGGGCATATCAGATAGTCAAAGGAACCCGGAACTTTCAATTTCTACCCTTTGAAAAAGGACTCCACCGGATTGACGAACTGCTCGGGTTTGACATTATCAGGAATCCCGGAAACATTCTGGATGATGCGTTTGTGGACCGATTTGAAGTTTTTGAAGAAAGGCAATACAAACGAAATGGCCAGGATATCATTGTCATAGGATTTGAAAACTTAAATGCCTTATTCGAGTTTACCGGAGATGCCCGTATTGAAAGGGTAGAAGGGGAAATTCACGTGATAAAAGAGGATATGAGTATCCTTAAACATCATACCGTTTATCATAGCGATGGCAAATTTTTGCACGGAAGGTCTTTCATGACTGACGAATCGCTTCAGCAATCGGTAAAACCTGTTACGCAATACACCGTTGATGTGGAATATAATGGTTCAATCGAGGGGAAAAAAGTAATTTCCAGAGTTTTTATGGAAGAGCAGAGCCCGGAAAAAAACAGTTCTTTCGAACTGCTTTTTTCCGGGTTTGATTCTGAACAAGGGCCAGAAAAACTAAATGGCAGACAATATTATGACAATCGTTCTGTCTATTCTAAGGATTTTTAAATACGCTGATAACATTTTACCCAATCCACTTCCATTTCAGCCGGAAGTTGCTTTTCATCAGGCGATTCGGGTAAAGTAGAGGAGAAACTCAGATACATTGGTACCTGTGGAACATTATGGGTCTGACGGTATATTTCTTTACCGTTAATTCTCCAGACCATCTCATTTTCGCTCCAATCGAACGAATAGATGAAATAATTATTGGAAAACTTTGTTCCATTCACTTTTTTTGTTGATTCAGTAATTCCTTTTCCCTGGATATCTGATATAATACCGGCTTCAATAATTCTTCCTCCCGGATAAATGGTTTTAAAGATATCGATATGGGGAGTCATGCGTTCACCTACCATCCAGAAAGCATTTACAACCGGGAAAGTGCTATTAAACCTAACTTTGGCTTCAAAGCGCCCATATTGTTGTCTGAAACTCTGTCCGGTACTAATCATTCCGGAGGTATATTCAAACTCTTTTTCCCTGAATCCATAGGTGGCACTCCATACTTTTCCTTTTGTTGCCTGAGGTTGAACACGAATCCGCAAAGAAGAATCCCTTAAATCTATATTTTCCTCTCTGAATATTTGGTGTTCTCCCTCCAGAGCGTAGGTATCGTTCATTAAGGCTTTTCCCCAGTAGTATCCGGTAATCCACTTATTAGAATCCAGTGAGGCACTGTCAAAGTTATCTTCAAAAGTAATTTTCCACTTCTTTAGTTCTTCAAACGGCTTTTCTTCCTTTGTTTTATGATACCAAACAATATCTTTTTGCTTCTTTAACTCCTCAAATTCGTTGATTAAAGCAGCTTCTTCAGATTTTCGGAAACGATGTTTATCCTCCATGCCTGCTTTAAATTTCTTAAAATCAGAAGACTCAACCATTCCCTGCAGGCTATAAAATTCGGTAATTCTATCACTGCCTTCTAATCTTTTATATATTTGATATGGTGAAGACTTCTCCGTTTTAACAGCCCACTTTACTGATCGTTCTTTCCGGAGTCTTTTGAATTCTTTATACTTGTGATTGGCATCAGATTTTTTGAAATCAGGACTTGATTTTTCTTTGAAAAATTCAGAAGAGTTTACAAAATTATCAAGTTCGCGATAACGATGGTACCGCTCGGATGCCAGGGTATCCTCCATTTTCTTTGCTTTCCCGGAACTGTTGAACTTCAGATATGTTTTAATGTCTTTGCTTTTGTTCAATAGCTTAAAACGCTCCAGTTGCTTAAACTCTTCAGTATCTTTAAACTTTTTGTGTTTTAAATCAGCAACACGCTTTTCAAAATCGCCGGAATGAATCTCCCTGTCCAGTTCCTGGTAGCGCTGAAGCAAGGAAGAGGTCTCTATTTCATTAAATCGACGGTAATCTTCCAATAATTGATTTTGTTCGGTTTCATACTTTCCTGTATCGGGAAATTTCCCGCCAAATAATGATCCAAATATGCCAGCCATTTTACTGTATATTAAAGTTTGTCTTGTTAGAAATAATAGTCCGTTAAACTTTTACAAAAATTTCTGAATCAGCTGTTTGTTTTTAAAAGTTGTTTTGTGTTAAAGTGCATATTTTCAATATCATACGATTCACCTTAAATCTAAAAATCTAACGGTCTATTGTAAAAAGTTTTACGCAAAAAATAGAACTGGGTTAAGAAATTATTTAAGTTATTTGGGATGCTTTCGGATTTTAAACCCTTGTTCTCGATCAAAATTTCCTTAAATCACTTTGCTATTCGTGTAAATCTTGACATTTTTGAGAACTCAATCCTTCAAAAAATTCCTTCTTAATAAAAATTACATCCTCCACTCATCTGTTTCTTTTCATCAAATCAATTATAATACAACGAATATAACATTTTGATTGCTTATATAAAACATTAGATCGGTAGATTTTTAGATATTAGAAGTCCGACAAATTGTATCGCGAAACTTCGGTATTGATATTCTTAATTATAAGAAGTACAAGTTTTAGCACATAAACAATTGATTAACAGCTTTTTTCACAAGATACCTGCAGGCATGAAAAAAAGAATAGCAATAGATTTGTAATCACTGGTGCCCGGTTAAAGAATAGAGAATTACTTCACTTTGTTACCAATGACCAGTATTGGAATGATATACGTAAATAGGAGAGGTTGATTTTCAGCAAAGCCCACAACCAACCTCTCCAATCCACCTCGCCCCAACAGAAATGGGTCATTGCGTGTAAAACAGCCTGTCCCGGTTAATCGGGAAAGAAATCTAAATCTTTTAGATTGGCATCCATGAATTATTTTCATTATTTTTTATCAGAAAATGAGGATATTAATCCAATTCCCTAACTTAACAGCATATTTTTCTTCACAAAACTATTTTGTGGAAACAAAAAAATTATACCTTTGCATTCGCTGTTCGGGATTAACGAATCCCAATTGAATAGTAACTTATCGACAAGGATGAGTAGAAAAAAAATGCGAAAATAGCTCAGTTGGTAGAGCACGACCTTGCCAAGGTCGGGGTCGCGGGTTCGAGTCCCGTTTTTCGCTCAAAGAAAAAAGGACGAGAAGTCTATCCCGATTTATCGGGAAGTCCCGTTTTTCGCTCTGAAATAGGACGAGATAAGTATCAAGCATTTTGATAGATCTCGTTTTTATTTTGTCTACCGCCCAGATGGTGAAATTGGTAGACACGCCAGCTTGAGGGGCTGGTGGCCATTACGGTCGTGCAGGTTCGAGTCCTGTTCTGGGCACTCTTTTTAAAGCTGCAATTGACTTTTTTAGTTGATTGTGGCTTTTTTAGCTATAAATATTATTTTACTTCGTCCTCCGTCGGTGTGGATTTTCAAATCCACATGATTATCCATAACAGGTTTAAGAATCCGCAAAAAAAAAGGTAACCCGTCGAAACGAATTACCTCTTCTATAATGGGCGCCACACCGGTTGGATTATTTAAACTCCTGACGACAGGATTTGAGTACACCTGAAAAGCGGGGATCCTCTGTGTCCGAAGACAACCCGAAGGTTGAGGCCTGCCCTTTTAACAGATAGTTTACTCGGTATTAATGTAGTGTTGAGTTTAACAATCAATAATACCGGCGTGGCATTTCTTTTGTCAATGTTCTTAATACAAAAATAGCCTAAAGTGCTGTGGTATGCAAGCAATTCAGTCTTTTATAAAGGTAAAATGTTCCCGAAAATGAGGATGTTGCTGATGGTCAGGAGAAAGAAGAAAGCTTAATTCAACAGCGAAAAATTAATTGGATTATACTGTTGGCTTATGTTGAAAGTAATTTGATAAATTTGTCCCATGGATTTGCCGAAATATGCTGTCATCGACATAGAAACCACCGGTGGAAAAGCCGGTATTGGAAGGATTACAGAGATTGCTGTCTTTGTAATGCAAGGAAAGAAGATTGTTGAAGAATTTGCCTCGTTAATCAACCCCGAGTGTTATATCCCCCCTTACATCAGCCGTTTAACAGGTATCACAAATCAAATGGTCGAACAGGCACCCCGTTTCTATGAGGTTGCAAAAAAAATTGTTGAGATAACCGAAGATACCATCTTTGTGGCGCATAATGCTCCGTTTGACTACAACTTTGTGAAAAAGGAATTTGAATCGCTGGGGTTCAACTATCAACGAGAAGTGCTTTGTACTGTTCGTTTGTCGCGAAAACTGCTTCCCGGCCATCGATCATACAGCCTTGGAAATTTGTGTCAGGATTTGGGCATTCCGCTCTCTGGCAGACACCGGGCAGGTGGAGATGCACATGCAACGGCTTTGCTTTTAAACCACCTGATTGATCAACAAGGCAGTTACATCATTGCCGAGAACGACCTAGACTTAAAAGGCATTCATCCGGATTTGAATATGGAAAAAATTCGGACATTGCCTGAATTAACCGGTATTTATTATTTTCACAATGCTCAAAATGAAGTGATATACATCGGAAAAAGCACGAATATTCGTAAACGGGTGTTTTCTCATCTGGCGGCCAAAGGAAAAAGAAACCTGAGTTTGAAAGAGCAGGTGGTGGATATCAGTTTTGAAATAACGGGTAGTGAATTGGTGGCATTACTCAGGGAATCAGACGAAATTAAACAACAGAAACCCAAGTTCAACCGAGCCGGGCGTCGTATCATCTTTAACTGGGGCATTTATGCCATAACCGACCGAAAAGGTTATCAACGTTTTTTCATCGATAGCATCAAAGGCAATATCAATCAGCCGCTTGATGCTTTCTCCACTCGTGATGCCGCAAATACTGCCTTGTCGGGGATGGTCGACAAATTTGGTCTGTGTCGCCAGCTTTGTGGACTGGAAAGCAATTTGGGTCTCTGCTTTAATTATTCGGTACAAAGGTGCAAAGGTGCATGTGCCGGGCTGGAAGTTCCTGCTTCTTATAATCTAAGAGCAAGCAAAATTATTGAAAACCTGAATTTCTCACTACAGAATTTTGTAATTTTTGACGATGGAAGAGAGCCCGACGAAAAATCATTTATATGGATCGAGAGAAATGCTTTTAAGGGATATGGCTGGATTCAGCACGAAAACAGTATCTCCCATCCTGACGCACTCACCGATTTCCTGACAGGAGGCAGTGACAATCGGGATAATCGCCAGATTATTCGATCCTGGCTCAGAAATAAAGCAACCCGGAGCACCAAAATTTTAAAATATTAAGACACCTCTTTGGCCAGACTTTTTTCTACTTTCCCGGAATCGGAATGATCTGCTCAGCCTTAGTTACAACCTTTTATTTTCCCTTTCTCCAGGGGAAATAGCCATTGGTGCGTTGAATTGTTCGCATGGGAAACACCCCCTGATTGGCAAATCGAATATCCTGAATGGTATAGAAAGCACGGGGGTTGTATTTCATAATAATTTCGGAGACCTTTTTGAAATTGGTTCGTTTGATGACGCAATAAATCACGGTTACTTCTCCACGCGAACCATTGGCATCATTCCAGGTTACGCCAAACCCTTCGTCTGATAGTTTGCGCGCCAACTCAATTCCCGATTTTTGAGTGATAATCTGGAGGTTGGCATGCCCAAGTGCCAGTTTTTCCTCAATCAGCAAACCGATGTAGTTTCCGGTGGCAAAGCCTGCAGAGTAGGCGATGAAATAAAACCAGTTGTCCAGGTTTTCAAAAACTTTGGTCATTGCCAACAGCCAAATGAAAATTTCAAAAAAACCAAGCAATGGAGCCAGAAGCTTCAGCCCTTTGGAAACAAAAACAATCCGAATAGTGCCGATGCTTACATCAGCCACGCGGGCAATGAATATCAAAGCCGGAATTAAAACCCAAGTGTACCAGAATCCTTCTGCAATCATTGTTCTGTTCTTTTAAAACTCTGATGTAAAGTGAAATTTAATGCTTTTAAAATTTTCCCGGGCCATATCAAGCATGTAAGATGAATCGGCCAGGAACACGTCCCGTCCTGATTTGTCGGTGGCCATATACTGATTCTTACGTCTTTTAAAATCCTGCAATTCTCCTTGGTCATCAGTTTCGAGCCAGCAGGCTTTATAGAGGTTGATGGGCTCGTAACGACACGATGCTCCGTATTCATGCAACAGACGGTATTGAATCACTTCAAACTGAAGCGCCCCTACGGTTCCAATGATTTTACGGCCGTTGAACTGGCTCACAAACAACTGTGCCACCCCTTCGTCCATGAGCTGATCAATGCCTTTGGCCAATTGTTTGGACTTCATCGGGTCATCGTTCTCGATATAGCGAAACAATTCGGGGGAAAAACTGGGCAATCCTTTAAAATTCAATGGACTCCCTTCACTGAGACTGTCTCCGATTTTAAAGTTTCCGGAATCAGGAATACCAATAATATCACCCGGAAAAGCTTCTTCTACAATAGATTTCTTTTCGGCCATAAAAGCCGTCGGACTGCTAAACTTCATCTGTTTGCCCAGTCTGACATGCTGATAGTTAGTGTTGCGCTGAAAATGACCACTGCAAATCTTAACAAATGCAAGGCGATTTCGGTGATTAGGATCCATATTGGCATGGATTTTAAAAACAAAACCACTGAATTTTTCCTCGTCGGGCTCCACTATTCTTTCTTCAGCTTTTGAGGGGCGGGGAGGAGGGGCAATTTCCAGAAAGCACTGCAACAGCTCTTTGACACCAAAATTATTCAAAGCACTTCCAAAGAATACAGGTGCCAGTTTTCCTTCAAGATAGGGATTCTTATCAAAATCGGGATACACCCCTTCAACCAGTTCCAACTCTTCGCGAAGGGTCTCGGCCGATGAGACTCCAACTTCCTCCGAGAGCTGAGATGAATGAACATCCAGACTAATTCCTTCTTCAAGGGTCTGTTTATTAGGCGTAAAAAGATACAAACTCTTATCGAAAAGGTTGTAAACACCTTTAAAGTCAGGTCCGTTTCCAATTGGCCAACTCAAAGGCCGAACTTCAATTTTAAGTTCTTCTTCTATCTCATCCAAAATTTCAAAGGGATCCCTCGACGGACGATCCATTTTATTTACAAAAACAATTACTGGTGTTTGACGCATTCTGCAGACTTCCATCAGCTTTCGGGTCTGAGCTTCAACGCCTTTGGCGGCATCAATCACAATTATTACACTGTCAACTGCTGTAAGTGTGCGATAGGTGTCTTCAGCAAAATCCTGGTGTCCGGGGGTATCAAGAATATTAACTTTGTATCCATCGTATTCAAAACCCATCACAGAGGTGGCCACAGAAATCCCTCTCTGCTTCTCAATCTCCATGAAGTCGGAAGTTGCGGTTTTTTTAATTTTATTTGATTTTACCGCTCCGGCAACGTGAATGGCTCCCCCGAATAACAGAAATTTTTCTGTTAACGTGGTCTTTCCTGCATCAGGGTGACTTACGATGCCAAAAGTCCGCCGGCGTTTTATCTCTTCTTTAAATGTCATTGTCATTGTCAATTTAGGGGTGCAAAATTAGTTAATGCAACCGAACCATACCACTATTTTTCATGTTTTGTTATTCCTTTTTGCGGTTTAATTCTTTTATCCCTTTATTTGTGATTATTACTAAAAACAATAGACCCTTAGATTTTTAGATATAAGAATTAAGGTAAATCGTATAATGTTAAAATCCGCATTTTAACACAAAATAATCCTTAGATGTAAACAATTGATTCAGATGTTTTTGCAAAAGTTTAACGGGCTATTACAAAAATGGAAAAGCAAACAATCCGTATTTGAAAGTAAGGTTCAACCTTGGGAGAGGTTTTTTTATTTTATTGGTTGTCGTGAAAATATTGGATCCCCTTTGGGACCATCGTAAAAAAAATGAGACTGTTTTCCTGCTTTACCAATGACATTGAGACTTGAGGTTTCCCCAAATATACTGTCATAGAGTGAAACGAAGCAACTTATTCAAAGAACTAAAGAATCCTGGGTTACCATTGATTTAATTTATACGTATGAGTAGAAGTTGGGCCAATTATCATGGACATTCATTTTTTTGTGACGGGCAGGGAGCCCCAGAAGAGTACGTTTTAAAAGCCATTGATTTGGGTATCAGTACACTGGGAATCTCCAGTCATGCTCCGTTGCCTTTTGATACCGGATGGAATATGCCATTAAAAAAAATGCCTGTTTATTTAAATCAGCTTTCGCGCCTTAAGCAAAAATACAGAGACCGGATAAACCTTCTGACTTCCATGGAAGTAGATTATATTCCTTTATTGATGGGACCCGGGCATCCCCGCATTCAAACAGCAAATCTTGATTATATTGTGGGTTCCGTTCACTTCGTGGAGACTTTTGCAGACGGATGCCCTTTTTCTATCGACGATGCCACCCCAATTTTTGAAAAAGGAATAAATGAAATTTTTAAAGGAGACATCAGGAAACTGATAAAGCGCTATTTCGAACTTCAAAGAGAAATGCTGGAAAAAGAACCTCCCCAAATTATTGGACATCTTGATAAAATTAGGTTGCACAACCGAAACCAATTCTTTTTTGATGAAAAAGCCGACTGGTATATCGAAGAGGTGAGAAGTACCATGATGCTTGCGGCCGGGAAAGGAGTTATTGTGGAAATTAACACCAAGTTTTTTGAGGCCACAGCGCAAACTTTTCCAGATAAAGGTCACTTTAAATGGATGGCCGCCAACAATATACCGATAACCATCAATAGTGATGCTCACAAGCCTGACAACCTTCTTTCCGGCTTTGCCGTGGTAGCCTAAATGCTTCAAAATGAAGGGATACAAAATTTATGGCAATACGATTGCAAGGTTGGAAAATTTGTTCCCATGAAATTTGAAAAGAACGGGATTGAATGGTAAAAAAAACCCAAGATGCTTCTTTGGAGTAACTGGCAGGCAAAAGTCATAACATTTGTCATATTTTCTCTCTTTTTTGCTACATTTGCGAGTTCCATACGATTTTAAATTGAAAAATTAACAAGGAATGAAGATACTGAAGTTTGGCGGCACATCGGTTGGTTCGGCCGACAATATTCGAAGAGTTAAAGATATCATCCAAAATCAGAATGACCAGTTGGTAGTTGTGGTTTCGGCCTTGGGTGGCATTACGGATAAACTGATTAAAGCAGCCTCCCTGGCAGCCTCCGGAGATGAACAATATGCTTCTGAAGTCAACCACATTATTAAAATTCATCAGGATACGATTGCTGACCTTTTTCCGGAGGAGTCCAAACTTCAGGAAGCGCTCGGTTTGGTAGCGCCCGAATTTGATGAGCTAAAATCGATTACAAAGGGTGTTTTTCTTATCCGTGAATTAAGTCGCAAAAGTCTGGAAGGAATTTCAGGAATAGGGGAAAGACTTTCCTCAAAAATCATCTCCAATTTTGTGGGAGCCGATTGGTTCGACAGCCGGCAATACATTAAGACTTTTGTGGAATATGGCAAGAGCCAGGCCGATTTGGAAACAACCCGCAAATTGCTTTCCGAAGTGGCCCCAAAACTTGGAAAAAGATCTCTTTTTCCCGGATTTATCAGCAGTAATATGAAAGGTGACAACACCACCCTGGGCAGAGGTGGATCGGACTACACCGCATCGCTTATCGCAGCTGCTTTCGATGCCGAAATGCTGGAGATCTGGACCGATGTAAATGGTTTTATGACGGCTGATCCTAAAGTCATCAGCAGGGCCTATTGTATTGAGCATTTGAGTTATGCCGAAGCAATGGAGCTATCGCATTTTGGAGCCAAAGTAATTTACCCCCCAACCATTCTGCCTGCTTATCAGAAGAATATTCCGATTACCATAAAAAATACATTTAACCCTGATGCACCAGGTACACTAATTGATGGAGTGAAAGAGACCCCCAAACCCCGTCAGATTAAAGGCATCTCATCCATCAAGAATGTGTCACTTCTCACGGTTCATGGAATGGGAATGGTAGGTGTTTCCGGTATTTCCATGCGTTTATTTGCTTCTCTTGCGGCCCGGGAAATCAATGTTATCCTGATTTCCCAGGCGTCGTCCGAGAACAGTATCACTCTGGTTATTGAAAGCGACCAAACCGGCAAAGCCCAAAAGGCAATTGAAAAAGAGTTTAGAAGAGAACTGGAAGACCGGCACATCAGCGGTATTGTGATTGATGACCAAATGGCAGTGGTGGCCATTGTTGGTGAAAACATGAAGCATACCACGGGCATGTCAGGTTTGTTGTTCAACAGTGTAGGGAAAAACGGAGTCAACGTTTACGCCATTGCACAGGGGGCCTCCGAACTGAATATCTCGTTTGTCATCAAAGAACGTGATATCAAGAAAGCGCTGAATGTTATTCATGAATCGTTTTTCCTGTCAGACTATTCCCGGTTAAATCTTTTCCTGGTGGGTAAGGGTACCGTTGGAAGCAAACTGCTGAATAAAATTGCCGCCCAGAGCGAGAAGCTGATGAAAGAGAACCGGCTGAAGATTCGGCTTATTGGTCTTGCAGGCAGGAAGGGAATGATTCTCAATAACGAGGGAATGGATGCTTCAACAGCAATTGAACAGCTCGAAAAAGAGGGGATGGCAGGAAGTGTGGCTGATTTCAGGGACCGCATTATTGAAATGAACCTGGCTAACAGTGTTTTTGTCGATTGCAGTGCCAGTGAAGAGGTTGCCGGCATTTATCAATCATTACTTGAGGCCAACGTTTCAGTCGTTACAGCCAATAAAATTGCCAGTTCTTCATCATACGCCACCTACAGAAAACTGAAAGACACTGCCCGTGAAAAGGGGATTCGCTTTTTCTTCGAAACCAACGTGGGTGCGGGTCTTCCCATTATTGCGCCAATCAACGATTTGGTGCGAAGTGGTGATAAAATTGTTCGGCTCGAAGCTGTGCTTTCCGGAACACTCAATTATATCGTAAATACCTTATCAGAAGAAAAACCCTTGTCAGAGGTGATTATTGAAGCCAAAGAAAAAGGGTTTAGCGAACCTGATCCGCGTGTGGATTTGAGTGGTACGGATGTGGTGCGGAAATCTCTTATTCTGGCACGTGAATCAGGCTATAGTTTAGAAGAGGGGGATGTTCAAGTCGAGCCATTTGTGGCGCAGGAGTATTTAGATTTACCTTCGCTGGAAGAGTTTATGAAAAAGATTAAAGAACTGGATGCTCCTTTTGAAAAGAGACGACAAGATGCTTTGAAAGAGGGAAAGAGACTTCGGTACGGGGCCCGTTTAACCGCAGATGGAAAAGCGGTTGTAGGACTGATGGAAGTTGACAGATCGCATCCGTTTTACGATTTGGAAGGGAGCAATAATATTGTGCTGATTTGGTCGGAACATTATTTTGAACATCCCATGCAAATTAAAGGGTACGGAGCCGGAGCAGATGTTACCGCAGCCGGTGTGTTTGCAGACATCATAAAAGTTGCAAATGTGTAATTAGTGATAATTAATAAGCAAAAAAGCCCGGCAATACCGGGCTTTTTATGAGCGGAAAACGGGGATCGAACCCGCGACCCTCAGCTTGGGAAGCTGATGCTCTACCACTGAGCTACTTCCGCATTAATGATACAAAAATAGAAAATAATTGAATTGAAAAATCAAAAAGGCAGGAAATATATTTTTTACAGGTTTAACGGTATAACAAACCCAAATCTACTTCCCTGTCCATCAATATTCTCCACTATAAGACGGCCATCATGAAGTTCCACAAATTCTTTGCAAATGGTCAGGCCCAGACCGGATCCCTTTTCACCATGGGTTCCTGGCGTTGAGTAAATATTGTTGGATTCCAGGATTTTTTCTATCTCTTCGGCTGTAAGGCCCTTTCCGGTATCTTCTATTTCAACTCTTAACTGGTTCTTTGTATTGAATGCTTTGAGAATTATTGTCCCTTCGTGGGGGGTGAATTTAATCGCGTTCGAAAGGATATTTCGCACCACCATGCGTATCATATCCATATCGGCTTTAAACTCAATATTTTTATCCAGGCTGGAGGAATCCAAAGCAATGTCTTTTTTAATAAAACTTTCCTTTAGAAGAGATAAATTGTCCTCAAATATATCCTGAACATGAATTACCATAGGTTTAGGATGGATCTCATTGGTCTGGGTACGGGCCCAGTACAAAAGGTTTTCCAAAAGTGCCAAAACCTGATTGGAAGATTCATTAATATACCCAGCGTATTCGGTGATAAGAACATTTCCTCCTTCGCTGGCCATTTCCTTAACAAGACTTGAGAATCCCATTATAGTATTGAATGGCGAACGCACATCGTGAGCAATTACAGAAAAAAGACGGTCTTTGGTATTGTTAAGTTTTTGCAGATTCCGGTTACTTTCCTGTAACTGTCTGGCTTGTTCTTTTAATTCATTGGCCTGATATTGGATAGTGAGTTTTTGGCTCTCCAGTGTTTGATTGGTATGATTTAATTCTATCGTCCTTTTTCTCAGAACATTGTTCTTCTCATGGAGCCGTTTTGTTCGTTCATTAACCAGAGCAGTTAGGGCAACCTTTTGCCTGCGTAAAATCCGGGTGCGAATTCTTACAACGAAAAAGATAACCGATAAAACTAACAATATCACGCCTCCCTGAAACCAATCAGTCATGTACCAGGGCGATTCTATGATCACTTTAATGGACGCGCCTTCTTCATTCCAGATTCCGTCATTGTTCGAAGCTTTTACATGGAAAGTATAAACTCCTGGGTTGAGGTTGGTATAGGTGGCCTCTCGTTTACTACCACTATAATTCCATCGGTCTTCAAAACCTTCCATTTTGTAAGCATATCGATTTTTAGAGGGATTTATGAAATTGATAGCAGTAAAATTTATGGTGAAAAACTTATCGGAATAATCCAGGGTTATTGTATCAGCACTGCTGATGTGTTTAGAAAGTGGGCTTTTTGCACCATAATGATCGACAGATTCATTGAAGATTTTCAAATCGGATAGAACAACCGTCGGAGGCTCCAGATTGTAATTAATTTGGTTCGGGTCGAAGACGTTCAGTCCACCGGGCCCACCAAAAAACAAGTGCTTTTTCCCATCATAAAATGAAGAATTTATGTTGAAATCGTTGGCCTGTAGGCCATCCAAAGTATCAAAATTAAATACCTGCCCCGTTTCTGAATTGTAGTGGGTAACACCTCCGTGTGTACTAACCCAGATGTCTCCGTTGTTATCGTGTTCAATACTGCAGATGTATTGATTGTTGAAATCTTCTGAATGAAAAATGAAATTATCTTCTTCGGGGTTATAGCTATATAAACCATTGGTTGTCCCTACCCAAATGGTACTGTCAGGCGATTCATGAATACAAACTACATCATTGCTTTTTAAGGAAATTGGATTTTCCGGACTGTATGACACATAGACTTTAAATGTATTGGTGCCTTTTTTCATGAGATTCAACCCATTAGAGGTGGCCACCCACAAATTATTCTTTGAATCCAACAGAACATTATTGGTCCATTCAATGGATAAACCGCTGTTCTTTGGTGTATAGTGCTTAAATTCAAGCGTGCTTTTATCGAAATAATCGACGCCCACGCCATGCACCACCAACCAGAAATTTCCATTTTCATCTTCTTCAATTCCTCTGATGTCATTTCCCCCAATTGAATGTGGATTATCTTCGTCATGCGAAAAGCTGATAAACCCGTTAGTGGAAGGATCGTATTTTTGCAAACCCTCCTTATAAGAGGCGACCCACATTTCCTTGTTCTGATCTAAGTGTAAATCAAAGATGGAGCCCTGGGCAAGCGAATTGGGGTCCAGGGGATTGGAGAGGAAATAAGAGGTGGAACCTTTTGTCCAGTGAAACACGGTAATGCCTCCGTTAAATCCACCTGTCCATAAATTTCCATGCCGGTCTTCTGCTATGGAAAATACATTAGCGTCCTCTAATGGCCAATAACTTCCGGGAGCATCATTGAAAAGCTGAAACCCTCTGTTAACTGTTGAGAGGTCAAAACCTTTCTCGGAATAAATCACCCAATAATTCATTTGTCGGTCCTGAAAAAATCCGATGGGATTGGTTTTTACATTGTTCACCCCCCCTGGTTCTCCATAATACTCATCAAACGAATCGTTTTCCGGATTGTACCGTTTTAGTCCACTGTAATCACAAGACCATATTAAACCTTGTTTATCATGATACAAATCTACCACAAAGGATTGAAAACCTTCCTCCAGAAAGGTTTTTACTGTTTTATTTTGGAAATCAATTTGCTTAATCCCATTACCTCGTGAAGCTACCCAAAGGGCAACATCCGTCTTAACAAGATCGGTTATAGCAAATTCCCGGATTAATTGCCGTTCGAATGAAGATATCCAATCAGGAAGTTCAGTTTCGTTGTATTGTTTGTCGTAGCTGAAATGACGAATACCACTACCTGCATCCTGTCCAACCCAGATATCGTTGTTTTGGCAAATATGAAAGGAAAGAATATCTCCTCCTTCCAACTCAATTATTGGATGAAAGCGCTCTGTTTCTTCATTAAATTTGTAGATGGCCTTTCCGGCAGCAACCAATATTTCGTGGTCTTTGTTTTCCGATACCTGGTAAATGAAAGAACTCACCAGACCTCCCAAATCGTTGGAAGAAGACAACAGTTTAAAAGAATCAAAGCCGGAATTATATATCGACAAACCCCAGATTGTACCTACCCATAACCTGTTTTTGCTATCGGCAAAAAGAGTGCGTATATTGTTGTTGGCCAAATTGGAGTATTGGCCCTCATTATTCCGGTAAACACGAATTGTGTGGCCGTCAAAACGATTCAACCCATCAATAGTTCCAATCCAGATGTAACCCTGGTTATCTTGCGTGATGCAATTGGCAAACTGACTGGACAGCTGCTCCTGGGCATGCATGAATGAAAAGTTTAACTGTGGCGTTTGGCCACGTAAATTCATCTGCCCCCACATCAGAAGAAGAAATAAAAGTAATACCCGCATGTTTTTTACCCCCAAAATGTCAGAATGCCCCTTCTACTTTTGATTGAAAGTACCCATTATTATATATTAATAGTAGTATACTTCTTTATGTAAAAAAAGTTTTAATAATTCTAAAAAATTCCATTAAAGGCAAATGTGCTTAAGGGCAAAAAGAAGAATCTTTATGCATATTTTTATTTGTATTCATTTTAAAATATTTAATACGCCAATATTTTATTGATTTTTGTCATGTTTTTTATGTTGAAACTATTATGTTTGTGACAGTTTTTAAGATTTATGAACTAAAATATTTTAAATTCTTTTCATCAAAAAGTCAATTTTAAATATTTATTCACTTAATTAATATTCTTTTTTTTTAATTATGATTAATCAGGAAACACCCTCCATTAAGTTCTTTGGAGAAGAAACTATTCCGGTAGAGTTACACAAAGTCAGAATAGTACAGAAATTACATCTTCGCCCCATTGAGGAACGACTTGATGCCATAAACAAGGGTGGGTACAATACTTTTCTATTGAATACAAAAGACGTTTTTCTGGATATGCTCACCGATAGCGGAACCAACGCCATGAGCGACAACCAGGTTTCGTCTATGCTTAAAGCAGATGATGCTTATGCCGGAAGTCAGAGTTTTTACCGAATGGAGGAAGCCCTGAAAGATGTTTTCGGAAAAGAATACATCCTGCCTGTTCACCAGGGGCGTGCAGCAGAAAATGTAGTTTCCCAGGTCTTTATCAACAAAGGGGATATTATTCCAATGAACTATCATTTTACCACCACAAAAGCTCACATGGAACTTAATGGAGGTAAAATATTTGAAATACTAACTGATGAAGGGTTAAAAATTAAGAGTTCTCATCCCTTTAAAGGGAACATTGACATCCAACAACTAAAAGACCTGATTTCGGAGTATGGAGCAGAGCGAATCCCATTCATAAGGCTCGAAGCTTCTACCAACCTGATTGGCGGTCAGCCTTTTTCAATCCAAAATATGAGGGAAGTAAAAGAGGTTGCCGACAAACATGAAATTATGATTGTGATGGATGCAAGCCTTATCGGTGAAAATGCCTGGTTTATCAAGCAGCGTGAAGAGGAATTTAAAACCGCTTCGATTCGGGAAATTCTCCGTTTAATGTGCAGTTTTGCTGACATTGTCTATTTTTCGTCACGTAAAGTAAGCTCTACTCGTGGTGGGGGCATTTGTACCAATGACAATGACCTTTATCTGAAAATGCGTGATTTGGTTCCGCTTTATGAAGGTTTTCTGACCTATGGTGGAATGTCGGTTCGGGAAATAGAAGCCATGGCAGTAGGACTGCAGGAAACCACCGATGAAACCGTGATAAGTCAGTCTCCTTCTTTTATAGAATATACGGTCAAGGAACTTGAAAAAAGGGATATTCCGGTAATCACACCTGCCGGTGCACTGGGATGTCACATTGATGCCATGTCGTTTTTGTCTCATATTCCACAAAAAGAGTATCCGGCCGGAGCTTTAGCTGCAGCCTTGTATATAATTTCCGGATGCAGGGGGATGGAGAGGGGTACTGTATCAAGTGTACGCGACGAAAATGGTGAGGATGTGCTGGCTGATATGGAGCTTCTCCGATTGGCGTTTCCCCGTCGCGTATTTACATTGTCGCAAACCAAATTTCTCATCGACCGGATTCATTGGTTGTATGAAAACCGTGAATTAATTGGCGGCCTAAAATTTGTGGATGAACCCGAAGTATTGCGGTTTTTTATGGGAAGATTAGCTCCCGTGAATAATTGGCCCGAAAAATTGGTTAAGAAATTTAAAAAAGATTTTGGTAATAGTCTCTAATCCCGGAACAGATTAGATTTTAGGTTTGACCGGCATTTCTTTATAAAGAGATGCCGGTTTTTTTTTATGTTCAAAAATAAAATCTATCATTCCTGTTGAACAAAAACACGTTGGAAGTAGTTTGTAGAGAAAAACATTGAAAGACATCTGTTTTTATTTGGATTTGTTTTAAATAAAACATTGTTCTATTTTTGCCACTCAGATATTACAAAAATTAAACCCAACTGATATGTCAACATTTGAAATACTAATGCCCAAAATGGGCGAAAGCGTAGAAGAAGCTACCATTACCAAATGGTTCGTCAAAGAAGGAGATACCGTCGAAGAGGACGATCCTATTCTGGAAATTGCCACCGACAAAGTCGATTCGGAGATTCCATCGCCTGTTGCCGGAACAATTAAAGAGATTAAATTTGAAGTGGATGATGTGGTCGCAGTCGGTACTCCGGTTGCGATAATTCTTTTAGAAGGAGAAGAGGAAGAAGAAGAAAAAGAAGAAGAAAAAGAGAAAGAGGAACCTCAGGAAAAAACTGCAAAACCAGAAGCTTCTAAAGAAGAAAAAGAAACCAAAAAATCTTCATCAGAATCACAAACTTCTGAAAAAGAGCCTTCTCCTGAAGAGCAGGACCAGTCTGAAAGCAATCGGTTTTACTCTCCTTTGGTCAGAAGTATTGCCAAAGAAGAGGGTATCTCATTCAAGGAGCTGGATTCAATAGAAGGAAGTGGCCGAGAAGGACGTGTGACCAAAGATGACCTGCTGGATTATCTGGAATCAAGAGGAGAGCAACAGCCTGCCAAATCAGAAAAAGCTGCCGGGTCCAAAAAAGGAGAAAAATCTTCGGGCCAAACGCAGGCTAAAACCATACAGGCACCTAAAGTTTCTGCCGGAGAAGGGGATGAAATTAAGGAGATGGACCGTCTTCGCAAGTTGATTGCTGACAACATGGTAATGTCCAAACAGGTTTCTCCGCATGTAACTTCTGTTGTTGAGGCCGATGTCACCAACCTTGTTCTTTGGCGCAATAAAGTAAAAGACAAATTCCAGGAGAAATACGGTGAAAAACTTACTTTCATGCCCATGTTTACTGAGGCTGTTGCCAAATCTTTAAGAGATTTCCCGGGCGTGAATGTTTCGGTAGACGGTCATAACATCATTTTACGAAAAAATGTCAACGTTGGTATCGCTGTTTCATTGCCATCCGGAAACCTTATTGTTCCGGTAATTAAGCAGGCCGACCAAAAAAACGTGGTAGGTATTGCTTCGGAGATGAACAGACTGGCTGATGCCGCGCGCAACAACAAACTCTCCGGAGATGACATACAGGGAGGAACCTTCACCATTACCAATTTTGGTTCTTTCAAGAATACCATTGGAACACCCATTATCAATCAGCCACAGGTAGCGATTCTTGCAACCGGAACCATTGAAAAGAAACCGGCTGTGATTGAAACACCCACTGGTGATGTGATTGCAATTCGTCATAAAATGTTCTTGTCTCTCTCATATGACCATCGTGTGGTGGATGGTGCACTTGGTGGAATGTTCCTGCGTCGCATAGCCGATTATCTGGAACAAGCTGACCTCGATCGCGACATTTAATGGGCTATCGGCTCAGGAAGAATTGAACTCCTGATTTTCGAGTTCCGTAAGACCAATAACTTTGATAAATTTTGTTAGGATGAAAAGTAATTTTCCCGAAAAATATTCAGTAAAAAAAACTGATAAAGAAACTCTGCTCAAATGGTACCATCTATTATTTATGGGCCGAACACTGGATGAACGTGCCCCCAATTACCTTAAACAGGCAATTGGCTGGTCGTATCATGCTCCGGCAGCAGGCCATGATGGTATTCAACTGGCTATTGGCCAGAATTTCCATAAAGAAAAAGACCATTTGTTTCCATATTATCGTGACCTTCAGACTTGTGTCGCAGCAGGCATGACTGCTGAGGAGATCATATTCAATGGTATTTCAAAAGATGCTGATGTAGCCGGTGGTGGACGACACATGTCCAATCATCTTGCCAAGCCGCAATGGAATATTCATAATGTAAGTTCGGCAACAGGAAACCATACTCTGCATGCAACAGGACTAGGTCGTGCTTTAAAAACATACAAAGAAAACGATGCTGTGGTCATTAGTTCTCAGGGCGAGAGCTCTGTGTCGGAAGGATATGTTTACGAGGCGATTAACGGTGCTTCGAATGAAAAACTTCCGGTGGTTTTTGTTTTTCAGGACAATGGATATGGAATTTCGGTTCCCAAAGAAGACCAGACAGCCAACCGGAAAGTGGCTCACAACTTTGAAGGCTTCAAAAACCTGCGCATAATTTATTGTAACGGAAAGGATGTTTTCGACTCGATGAATGCGATGGAAGAAGCAGTTTCCTGGGCTAAGAAAGAACAAAGTCCGGTAGTGGTGCATGCCAACTGTGTACGCATCGGATCACACTCCAATTCTGATCGTCATGAATTGTATCGCGACGAGAATGAATTGAGATACGTAAAAGAGTATGATCCGCTGGCCAAATACCGAAGAATGTTGCTTCGTTATGACAAAGCCACGGAGGAGGAATTGAAGGAGATTGAAGATAAAGTGACCAAAGAGGTTAAGGATGCCCATAAAAAAGCGATAAAGGCCGCCGATCCCAAACCGGAGTCTATTTACGACTTTGTGATTCCCGAACCTTATCAGAGTGAGAAATATCCCGAAGGTCTTCATAAGGACGATGGGAAATCTCTTAAACTGATTGAGGCGCTTAACAGCACCCTCAAAGCTGAATTCAGACACAACCCGGACACTTTCATTTGGGGACAGGATATTGCCAATAAGGACAAAGGTGGTGTCTTTAACGTTTCCAAAGGAATGCAACAGGAGTTTGGCAAGTTGCGTGTGTTTAATGCGCCCATTGCCGAGGACTATATCATGGGGACGGCCAATGGTATGTCGCGATACAATAAAAAAATCAGAATTGTTGTTGAAGGTGCCGAGTTTGCTGACTATTTCTGGCCGGCCATGGAACAATATGTGGAAACCACTCATGAATATTGGCGTACAAAAGGGCAATTTTCACCCAACATCACCATTCGTCTGGCATCAGGGGGATATATTGGAGGAGGACTTTATCACTCACAAACCACCGAAGGAGCATTGGCCACTTTTCCCGGTGTGAGAGTCGTGTACCCTTCATTTGCAGACGATGCAGCAGGATTGTTGCGAACCTCCATGCGCTCCGAGGGAATGACATTATTTTTGGAACCAAAAGCGCTTTACAATTCTCCAAAAGCAGCAACTGCAGTTCCCGATGATTTTGAGGTGCCTTTCGGAAAAGCACGCATTCGTCGAAATGGCAAAAATATGACCATGATAACATATGGAAATACCACACACATGTGTCTGGAAGCCGCAGAGAAGTTGAGTAAGGAAGATGGGTTAGAAGTGGAGGTAATAGATATTCGTTCGTTAATTCCGTTGGATAAAGAAGCCATACTTAAGTCGTTGGAGAAAACATCCAGAGCTTTGGTGGTTCATGAGGACAAAGTATTTGGTGGTTTTGGAGGCGAACTGGCAGCCATTATTGCAGATGAAGCTTTTGAACTGCTTGATGCCCCTGTTAAAAGGCTCGGAGCAGCTTTCACACCCATTGGTTTTAACCGGATACTGGAAGCAGCTTCATTGCCAAATACTGAGAAAGTTTTGAAAGCAGCCCGCCAATTGGCCGCCTATTAATCGAATTGAATTTGATAAAACAAAGATAGAAATGAAAAAAACAGGTATCTTTTATAGTTTCCGTTCCCATAAGACCAAGCAACAGGTGAAAAAAATGGTCAAACATCTGGGTGAAAAAAATGTCGAAGAGGTTAATGTAGATGAAGCCAGTCATAAGGATTTTGAGAAGTTTGATAATTACATTTTTGCTGTCCCCACCTGGTTCGACGGCGAATTGCCCAATTACTGGGACGAATTTTTACCCACTATTGAGGAGGATAGTCTCAAAGGCAAAACATTTGCGCTATTTGGCGGAGGTGACCAAAAAGGTTATCCCGAGAACTTTGTGGATGGACTGGGAATTATGGCCGGCTTTATAGAGAAAAGAGGAGGAGAAGTTGTTGGGTTTACCTCAACAGAAGGCTATAATTATGAGGCATCTATGGCTCAGCGGGGCGACCAGTTTGTCGGCCTTGCTCTGGATATTGAAAATCAGGCAGCACTCACTGAGGAGCGCATTGAAAAGTGGATCAAAAAAGTGGAGAAAGCATTTAACGGGAAAAAAAGTAAGGAAAATTAATATAGAACTTTTCCCATCTATTTTT
>NZ_JADQBH010000173.1 GCF_016278715.1 Marinilabilia sp.
TACCAATGACGTATTTTTGTAATACGCAAAAAATCAGAAAATTAACAGTTGACTCTTTACCCGTGTAGATTACAAATCCATACGGACGGGATAGACCCGATTCAACGTCATTTCACATTACTAAATAAAAATTTTTGGATCTCAGAATGACAATAAGGGGAGTGTCATTCTGAGGAGGAACGACGAAGAATCTGTTCCAGAATAACAATATGTCAGTAAGTTAATGGTTCTTTCTTAGTTGAAGTTATGTAAATGAGATATTTATGGGTCACCTGTAAAACTAACAGACACGAGCTTTTAAACACCCCACACACTACGCGCCAACCCCCATGCACCATGCTCCACGCCCTATGCACCATGCCCTATGCCCTAATAAATCTCCTCTCTGGTATAAAACCCACTTTCAATTAAAACTTTATCAATATTTTCTTTCGTAACCGGAATAGAACTGATTTGGATGGTTGGGACATCTTTTAAGCCATTATTAGAAAAAGTGATGTCATATTTTTTCTCCAGCTTTTCCCCGTTAAGAATGTCAACGGCCACTTCGGCTGCTTTGTAAGCGATGTTTTTGAGGGGGTGGTACAGGGTTATGTGTTGGGTGCCTTCCACTATTCGGCGACACGATTCTATTTGGGCATCTTGTCCGGTAACAATTACCTCTCCGGCTAAGTCGTACTTCTCCAGCACTTCAATGCAGGCAACGGACATTCCGTCAAAGCAGGATATGAGTGCGTCTATAGGTTCCGGATTGGCTCTTAGAAATTGATCCAGTTCATAAGCTGCATGGTCGGGGTTCCAGCTTTCAATATAAGTTTTATATAATACCTTAATTCTGTCTGCGTCGATATGAGGCTTGAGTGTTTTATCAATGGATTCCATTAATTCCACTGCATTTCTGTCGAATTTGTCACCGTTAAGAATTACGTAGTTTCCAGAAGGTCTTTGTTCTAAGGCATAACCTACCATGTCTTTACCCAATTCTTCATTATTGCCCGATATGTAAACTTTAAGATCCGAGTTGGGTATCAGGCGATTGTACGCCATCACCGGAATATCTCTTGCATTGGCTTCTTTAATAATGTTCTCGGCTGTGTTGATATTTACAGCAATAAGGGCCAATAAATCAATTCCCTCCTCCATCATTTTAATCGCCTTCTCGTATTGAAGTGCATCATTGTCGCTGGCCTGGTCAACAATGACCTGTGCACCCAGTTCCTCTGCTTTTTCTTTAAAGAACTGACTTTCTTTATTGAATCGGATGGTTACATCGGAACTATATAGAAAGCCAATCTTTTTTTTGTCATTGTTTTCGCAACTCGACAATGCTGCCAGCAGTATAAAGAATAAAGAGATTGTCAGAATTGATGAAAAAAGGTTTTTTGTATTCATTTTTTCTTTTTATGGAATAAAAAATTATATGAAAGAAGCTGTTTGAGCGAAAATACGTTTTTTTCATCGTTTTGTTTTGAAATGGTGGAAAATTTTTAAACTTTTGAGGAGATTTTGTTTTTCCTTGACTTTTATCCCGTCCTTTACAACATAAATATATCCCGATACAAATATGAACTGGAGAGATCTTAGTATTAGTGGAAAGATTAGAAGTAGTCTTGCTGCTGTAGTGACATTAACTATTTTGATGGGTGGCTTTACGTTATACAGCCTTTTTGAAATTGGACGGGGCGTGAATGACCTTTCCGATAAGTATATTCCGACGGTTAATGAAGCGAGCCTGGTGGATCAAAACTGGCGTAAACTCACAGAAGTTACAAGGTCGTATGATTTCTCGAGCCAGCCTTATTTCGACCTGGTTTCTGAAAGGTATTATACCCAGATGATGGTTGCCCTGAATAATCTTATTGAGATGGAAGGCGAAGGGGCCCGAAGTGAAACATTTCTGGATTTAAAGGAAAAACTTGAAAATTATTCGTCACTCTACGAAAATTATCAGTCGGTGCAGAGCAATGCTGCCAATCAAAGAGTAGTAATGCGGGAAGCCGGAGAGGAGTTGGTTGAATTGTCAGAAAACTATCAAAACAGCGCCAGATATCAACAATTGATGAATCGGGCACTGGGAATTTGGGGAATAATTCAGGCAAAAGATTTTAATCGGGAGGCTGTGGCATTGGATGCAGAATTAGCGCGGACGCGTTCATTGATGGAAGATGTTGGGTTAGTTTATCTTCCTGAAAGAATGGCCACAGTGCTGAATAGTTTTATTTCTTCAGCCATCTCCTTTATTGAATATTATCAGGAAGCGCGGCTTGTCGAGGTTAAACGGTTTGAACTGGGTAAGGAAATAATGTGGGATATCAGGTCGATTGCAGATATGGGGCAGGGAGATATTAAGGGAATGGGCAACCAAAGTGCCCGAATTGTAGAAAACATTCAGACTCTTGTGATAGTGGCAATTATTGTTCTGCTTTTGGTTGGATTGATATTTGCCATATACCTACCCGGCTCCATTGCCAAACCTATTTTGCAAGGCATCGGACTTGCCGAAAAGGTATCAGCGGGAAATCTTTCGGTTCGTTTCGATACTAAACGAAAGGATGAAGTGGGCCGCCTGGCTGTTGCTTTAGACAATATGGTTAAGAATCTCAGAATTATTATTTCTGACATCACTGAAGGTACCCGTGAGATGGTTGAAGCCAGTTCCTCACTTTCTCGCGAATCTACAGAGTTGGCTGAAGGTGCTGGTGAGCAGGCGTCTGCGGCAGAGGAGGTCTCTTCATCGATGGAAGAAATGCACGCCAATATTCAGCAAAATACCGATAATGCAAGGCAGACTGAATCAATTGCACGGAAAGCCGCTCTGGATATGAATAAGAGTAACGATATCTCGGAAACTGCTGCCGGGTATCTTGAAGAAATTACCTCTAAGATTTCTGTAATTGGAGATATTGCTTTTCAAACTAATATTCTTGCCTTGAATGCTGCGGTGGAAGCTGCGCGCGCAGGAGTTGAGGGGAGAGGATTTGCCGTGGTGGCTGCGGAGGTACGAAAACTTGCTGAAAGAAGTCAGCAGGCTGCAAATGATATTAACAAAGTGTCCGGGATGACTATTAATTCATCTAGGGAATCACGGGAGATGTTGTTGTCTCTTACTCCGGAAATTGAGAAAACTGCAGGCCTGATTCAGGAGATCTCAGTGGCTTCATTGGAGCAGGTTTCGGGTGTAGAACAAATCAATAATGCACTTCAGCAATTAAACCAGGTAACCCAGAGAAATGCTTCCAATTCGGAGGAGATAAATTCTGCCGCTCAAAGGATTGAAAAATTATCTGAACGGTTGGAACGCGCCATTTCAGTTTTTAGTCTTTCTTCTGATGGTCAGAAAAATATTGAATCTAAACTGAATGAATCAAAAGGTGATGAGACTGTGGTTAGAACCCAAAAACCTGAAAAGGAAGAGGGTGGAGCAAGTTGTGCTGTTTCCCAGTCACAATTGAAAGCCAAAGCCAAAGGAGAAAAACAGGATTTCGATTTGGGCAGTTTTGGTTCGGAGGATTATGAAAAATTTTAGTCCCTTAATACAGGCAGAAAAGGGGATGAAATATTTCATCCCTAATCAAGCGTTCATCGAAGCAATGGATTAGCCCCGGCGGAGTGGCAGGTAAGGCATGAAGATAAGAGCAGAGGGCGGAGAGCCTGGGCATATGAGACAATAGATTCGGATTTTGCCAGGAATTTTCCCATTTAACTGTGAAGACGGATATTGTTTGGTTCTTCTTTTCATAATGGATTAGCCCCAGCGGGGCGGCAGGTAAGGCATGGAGCATGGAGATAAGAGCAGAGGGCGGAGAGCCTGGGCATATGAGACTATAGATTCGGATATTGCCAGGGATTTTCCCATCTAACTGTGAAGAGGGATATTGTTTGGTTCTTCTTTTCGCAATGGATCAGCCCCAGCGGAGCGGCAGTTAAGGCATGGAGCTTGGAGATAAGAGCAGAGGGAGGAGAGCCTGGGCATAGGAGGCTATAGATTCGGATATTGCCAGGGATTTCCCCATTTAACTGTGAAGACGGATATTGTTTGGTTCTTCTTTTCATAATTGATTAGCCCCAGCGGGGCGGCAGTATGGTAGAACGAATGTTTGTAATAAATACGATAGAGCCCCGGCAGGGGTGACAGAATTGTCCATTGAGGGATTTAACCACAGAGACCACGGA
>NZ_JADQBH010000169.1 GCF_016278715.1 Marinilabilia sp.
CGGAATAAAGCGCCCACCCCAGGCCTCTGAATCAGCCAACCCAAGCACACCAAATAAGTCAAACAGAACCAGAATGCCCAGTATGAGTACCGAGAAAATCCGAAACAACCAGCTCCGCCATAATATTCGTGCTTCGAATTGCCCAACTTTGGAAATGTAATAAAAGAAAGAAAAGAACCTCTTCAAAAGAGATTCAGTGGAAAAACTTTCAGAATGAGTGGTCATGGATTTATGTGAGGGGTTGGTTCTCATTTTTTAATTGATGATAATTTTCGTTGTTATTCGTTTAACAAATTGATGATTGCTCTCCCGAATAGTCGGAATTCGCAGGGCATTGCGAACAAGGCGAAGCAATCCTTATTCAAGAAAAAATCCTCTCCGGACAATAATGCTCACAAATCAATAGTGAACTAAATATTTTCCTCAAAAGAATTTCATCCCTAAACCCTGACCTTGTTTTTAGGCTTAACTGCCAAGGTCAGCCCCAGTTAAGCCAGTCAGTACGTTCAAGATATTCAATTAGGACAGAATTATTCACAAATATAAAATTCTTACCCAACGAATTTAAATATCTATACTTCACCTCCTTACCATAAACGGTAAAATGATAATTTCAATACTCCGTTATCCCCAAGCTTCTGTATTGCAAACAGTTGTAAATTAATCCATTAAAAAACCAGACAAATCGACCGCAACTCGCTCATAATAAAAACCATGCGCCTCTGCGCTTAAGCTTTTTCTAAGGGACAATTGTAATTACTTCCAGCTTCTAAAAATCTAACAATCTATGGTTAAACATTATTCTCCATAAAACAAACATAAGCATGCTCCAGTCCGGGCTCAATATTCTCGGCCCCCTCCATCGGTTTTTGCGAGGATATCATTTCCACCTCATAGCCATTGACGGATGGAATAGTGGTGATTACCGGGTATTGGTCTTTCAGGATTTTAAGTTCATCAAACCCTACGGAAGCACGCCACACTTGCCCTTTAGATTGGAAAACAAAATCATCAGGGCTGCCATGATATTTCACTACACCGTTGTCGAGAAGTGCCATAGCACTGCACGTACTGGAAATATCAGCCACAATATGTGTGGATAAAATAATAATAACACCCTGCTGACTCAGGTTGCTGAGAATATTGCGGAAGCGGATACGCTCCTCTGGATCCAGTCCGGTGGTAGGTTCATCAACAATAATCAATCGTGGATTTCCTATCAAAGCCTGAGCAATCCCCAAACGTCTCTTCATACCACCTGACAGTTTATTGGCAAACCGCTCACGTGCTTCAAGTAAACCAACCTGCTCCAACAGCCTGTCAACTTCTTTGGTGCGTTCTTTCTTAGATTTTATTCCAGATAGTGAAGCAGCATAATCCAAAAATTCCCAAGCCTTTAGTTTTGGAAAAAAACGAAAATCCTGAGGAAGGTAACCAATCATCTGTCGGATTTCCCTGCGGTGATGCGAAAGTGAATAACCATCAATCGTCACCTCGCCCGGGCCGGGCTCCTGAAGTGTCACCAGGATCCGCATCAAGGTAGATTTCCCGGCACCGTTGGGCCCCAAAAGCCCAAACATACCCTCCTGAATGGTTAGGTTTACGTCCTTCAAGGCCTGATGACCATTGTCGTAAATCTTGCTAAGGTTTTTTATTTGTAGTTCCAAAAGAAAACATTTCTAATGCTCATTCAACAACCGAACCAGAAAAAGCAAATTAAACAAAATCAGAAATTTAAAGCAAATGTGTTTGACATAAAATTGTACGATAACAAACAGAGGGGTGTTCGTTTTCGCACAAAACTGGCAATTAGTCAAATACTTCCAGCGGCTTCTTGGCGCATATAAAAAATTTATATACTTTTAATAGCATATAGTATGGAGAGTTAAAAGATTATCCAGAACAAGCACTTTTAAACCTTACCCCAGCCAAAAACCAAGGTGTAACTTGACATATTGGAAGAAGAAGAAGGAATCATTTTCTTAAAAACCTTCCTCCATCAATCAAAAAAATCAGAAAATCCGTCAAATTAGACATAGGAGTTGTGAAGAAACAAGTTGACAGTTTTAAAGGAAGCTGAGAGTAATTATTGATATTTTCTTTTAAAACCTATTCATAAACACTTAAAAGTAAATCAGTCAGTAATTTATAGTCAGTAGCCCGTGGCGGGGATTCCAGGCTCCGACATACCCAATAAACAAAGAATAAACTATATGATTGCGAACCAGGTGAAGCAATCTATCATTGTTTTCAAAATTCCCAGGTCAATATTTTATGATTCAGGCACCTTTTCATAAAACGAAACATTCCGGTATGTCTCAAAAACAAATTCCTATAAAAATTTTACTTTCCATTCTACTTTGGTTTTTTTCCATCGGTTCCCCGGCAGCCCAGGATCACTTTAAAGATATTGTACTGCTGAATTCTTACCACCCTACCTTTAAATGGACTGCTGATATCACCAAAGGGGTGCTTGAAGAGTTTTCGGGCGACAAGAATTACAGGGTTTTTGTGGAATATATGGATTCCAAGCGATTTCAAAGTGACGATTATCTGCAAAGCCTGGACAGGGTTTTCTCAAAAAAATACTCGTCCATTAATATTGACGGGGTAATAATCAGCGATAATAATGCCTTTGATTTTTTTCTTCAGTATGGAGATGAAATATGGGGAGATGTGCCCGTATCTTTCTGTGGCAATAACAACATTAAAGGATACGACCTGGATACCCTGCGCTTTAAAGGTGTGGAAGAACAAATCGATATAGACAGCACGCTTAAAGTCATTAAAATTCTCCAACCCGACCTTGAAGAATTAATTGTAATATCGGATTCCACCATATCGGGAAGGATATTTAGTGACCAGTTTATTAAGGTGGCTGACCACCACCACCCGGAACTTAAATACCGGTTGCTTTACGCAGAAAACCCTGAACAACTTTCTGCAGAACTACAAGCTATTTGTCCGGGCCAAAAGGCTGTTTACCTGCTCAGTCTCTACATTAACAGAGAAGGATTTGCACGCGAAATGGTACAGGAAGCTCCTTTGATTATTGAAAACTGCAAGGTTCCTGTTTACAGCAACTGGGACTTTCTTTTCGAAGATTTTATTGTTGGCGGTGTGGTAGTCAGAGGTATAGACCAGGGACGTGAAGCGGCAAAAATAATAAAAGAAATGCTGGAGGGCTCTTTCACTCGTTCGTGGCTGACCCCAGCCAGAAAAATTCTTGCCCTGGATTACAGACAAGCAAACAGGAATGCTTTAAATTTCTCCAAACTAGTGCCCCCGGGAATTCTGCTTAACAAACCTGACAATCCTTTTGAACGGTTCAAGCAGGAAATTATTATTCTGGTTTCCATTCTTAGTTTTCTTATCATTGTAATTATTGTGCTTCTCAGAGTAATCAACCAACGGAAAAAAGTTGAAAAAGAACTCACGCACAGCGAAAGCCGTTTGGAAATGGCTCTGGAAGGAGCTAATGAAGGCCTTTGGGACGTGGACCTTATCAATGGAGAAGTTTTCCTGAGCCAGAGATTCGCCAAATTGCTAAAATACAACAACCCCAATGAAATAAACTTTAAGACAACCAATTACACCAATCTTTTTCATCCGGATGACCATCAGCAGGTATCGGAAGCTTATCAAATGCATAAAACAGGACGAGCAACTGTTTTTAGGTGTGAAGCACGTCTTTTGGATAGGAACAACCATTATATTTGGTTTTCCGTGCATGGCAAAATAATCGAAAAAAACGTAGAGCATCAACCGTTACGTATGGTTGGAACCATAACAGAAATTCAATCTCAGAAAGAATTTGAAGACCAGCTTAAGGAAGCCAAAGAGAAAGCAGAAGAGAGTGACCGATTAAAATCAGCCTTTCTGGCCAATATGTCGCATGAGATTCGTACCCCCATGAATGCCATTCTGGGATTTACCGATCTTATTTTAAATGACCTGACCGATAAAGAAGAGAGATACAGATATCTCAGAGTCATCAAAAACAGTGGAGAAAATTTACTTAACATTATTAACGATATCATCGACATTTCAAAAATTGAATCGGGACAATTAAAAATAAAGGAAGAACAATTTGATTTACATGCCCTCCTGGATAACATCCGCAACATTTCGCAAAACCTGATAGTTCAGGATGCAAAAAGCATTCGTT
>NZ_JADQBH010000012.1 GCF_016278715.1 Marinilabilia sp.
ATGAAAAAGAAGAATGGCTTCCTCTGTTTTTCTTGTTGTCCACGAATGTCACAATTTTTCCCCGGGCCTACTGTCTGAAAACCGTGTCATTCGTGGACAAGAAAAATAATGGTAACGCAATTAATACAATCTATCGAAATAGCTCCAAGTCAATCGATTCTCCCATCTTTACATATCCTTCCTCATTAGGGTGAAGGAAGTCTCCGTCATGAAGGTCAGACTTTATTGTAAGGGTGTCTTCAGGGTTGCGCATAGTTTTGTCGAAATCAATCACTGCATCGAATCGACCACTGTTGCGAATCCAGTCGTTGACGGTATTTCTGGCTGGCTGACGATAATCTTCATGGTAGAATGATTTGTCGAAGGGAAGGATGGTTGCCCCATAGACCAAAATCCCGTTTTCATGGGCCCGCTCAATCATCTGGTCATAGGCGGCAATAAGGTTTTCAGCGACTTTGGCAGCAGCAGCACTGTCGGGTGTTTGCCCAAGGTCGTTGATTCCTTCCAGTATGATGAGCCATTTCACACCACTTTGACTGATTACGTCTCTTTCGAACCGATCGATGGCTGCTGGTCCCAGGCACTGACTCAACACACAGTTGCCGCCAATACCCTGATTAAGCACTGCAACCTGAGCGGTTTCAGGATTCTTCAACAATCTTTCGGAGAGAATATCCGGCCATCGGTTTTGTTTGTTGGTTCCAGAACCACGGCCATCGGTGATAGAATTGCCCAAAATGGCAATGGCTCCAGCATTTTCGGGCGCTTTCACTTCTATGTTATTGATGACGTACCAATGGTCGGTTTTTATTGCTTCTTCGAATGAGGGATCAGACAGATGGTTGCCTGAAAGAATGTAAGAGGTGGTTCGTGAGCCGGGATGACCGGTCACATCAGGTGACGTTTCACCAAAGTGTATGGTGATGGCAAGATCCATCCGCGGCCGCAGCGCAAATTCGATAGGATCTGAAACTACTGCCTCACCCGCATTCATGGTTATTTCATCCTCGTTGTTAAATTTCAGAATTTTAGTGGTTTCCGGGTCAATAGTACTGCCTCCTTCAGAGACGGCAATTTGAACCGACTTCATGGTTACCGGTCTGGTGCTGAATTTGTTGGAGAATTTCATTCTTAGTTCGTCACCTCCGATAGATACTCTTACAATTTGGCGTATGGTATTATTGGTGAGGCCCGGTTCGGGCGGCATGTTGTGAGGTTCAACGAGTTGTGGTGCAGTCACCCAGGAACCAACCCATTTTTCGGCGGAATCTTCCGTGGTGCATCCTCCGGCAAGAATGGCAATAAACAACAGACTCGTCAGACTGTAAATTGAAAAGGTTTTGCGGATTGTTGTGTGATTCCATGTTGCTTTTGGGCTATTATTTTTCTCAAAACTCATAATAAAGTGGATTGATGTTATAAAAAAAGTTCAAGTTATAAAATTGAGAAAAATTTAGGGGCCGGAACACTTCAAAAATCTTAAAATGGTGGAAATTTTAGTTTTCTTCGTCCAGAAAACGTTTTGTGAGTCCTTTGTAGGCATCAATTCGCCTGTCACGGAAGAATGGCCAGATGCGACGAACCTCTTCTGAGCGTTTAAGGTCTATATTCACCACCAGGTTGGCCTCTTCATCGGAGGGAGCTTGAATTAATGTTTCGCCTTGTGGTCCGGCTGCAAAACTGTTACCCCAAAACAGGATGCCTCCCGTTGCGTTGGATGGGTCGGGTTCATGTCCCACCCTGTTGACAGATACTACCGGAAGTCCGTTGGCAACGGCATGGCCTCGCTGCGAGATGTTCCAGGCATCTTTTTGACGCGTCTGTTCCTCCGGAGTATCCGTTGATTCCCAACCAATGGCTGTTGGGTAAATGAGTATGTCGGCACCTCGCATGGCCATCAGGCGAGCAGCTTCCGGATACCACTGGTCCCAGCAAACCAGTACCCCAAGACGTCCCACACTGGTATTGATAGGTTCAAAACCCATATCTCCCGGAGTGAAATAGAACTTTTCGTAATAGGCCGGGTCGTCTGGAATATGCATTTTTCGGTACTTCCCGGCTATACTTCCGTCTTTTTCCAGTACAACCGCAGTGTTGTGATAAAGTCCTGCAGTACGTTTCTCAAAAAGGGAGGTTACAATGACCACACCCAACTCTTTGGCCAACTGTCCAAAGCGTTCGGTGCTGGGGCCGGGAATCGATTCAGCCAGGTCGAAAAGGTCGGTCTCTTCGGTTTGGCAAAAATAGAGACTGTTGTGAAGTTCCTGTAAAACAATGAGCTGTGCTCCTTTAGCGGCCACTTTACGGATGTTCTCTTCCAGCCGTAAAGTATTTTTCTGATTATTGCCGGTATTGCTTTGTTGTATGAGTCCTGTGGTAACCATGTCGAATTTTTTGTTGTTATTGTTTGTTTTATTATGAGGTGAACTATTTGTCAACTCCTCAACCCTAAACTCACAACCCTAAGCTTAGCGTCCCTTCCGGCAGTTGCATGGTCACACAATGCAGCGAACCGTTTTGTTTAATTAGCGGACGGCAATCGATACCAATAATTTGCCTTTCCGGGAAAGCTTTTGCCAATATGTTAATTGCCTCCTCATCTTTGGAACTGTTGTAAAACGGAACCAGAACTGCCTTGTTTAGAATTAAGAAATTGGCATAAGTGGCAGGAAGGCGGTGCTCGCCATCATAAATTGCATCTGCCATCGGCAATGGAACGAGGTTGTACCGATTTTTTTCTGAGGTTTTAAAACTCCGGAGTTGTTCTTCCATTTTTTTCAAAGCAGGGAAGTGTTCATCTTTGGCATTAGCACACTTAACATAAGCAATTGTGTCAGCATTGCAAAAACGGGCCAATGTGTCCACATGGCTGTCAGTATCATCACCCGAAAGATATCCGTAATCCAGCCAAAGAACCCTTTTTGCTCCAAATGAGCGTTTTAATTCGGTTTCGATATTCTCTTTCGACATTGATCCGTTCCGGTTTGGGGACATCAGACATTCTGTAGTTGTAAGAAGGGTTCCTTCTCCATCCGATTCGATGCTTCCTCCCTCCAGAACAAAACTGAGATGGTTTTCCCGGGCTACTTCAGAATTAAATATACCTTTTTCAAAAAGCCTGGTGGTAATGAGGTTGTCCCTGTCAGCAGAAAATTTCAGCCCCCATCCGTTGAATTTATAATCAAGTCCAATTAATGCATTGTTCTGTTTCACAAAGAGTGGTCCAAAATCCCGGGCCCAGGTATCATTGGTCAAATATTCGACGAAGTGGATTTGCTTTTTATTACCGAATTGTTCTTGAGGAAGCGTTTCATTTTCAGGAATCAGAACAATTACCTTTTCGAAAGCTGCAATGGCGTTTATGATTTGAATGAAGCAGGATTGTGCCTCATCAAGCATATCTGCCCAATCGGTATTGATGTGTGGCCAGGCTAATAATACTCCATCCTGGTTGGCCCATTCTGCAGGGAATTGTCTGTTTGTCATATTGTTATGTCTCAAAAGAAAGTCCGGTGAATCATCATTTCACCGGACTTCAAAAATGCAAAAAAAATATCACTACTGACTGCAAAAAAATATTTTTAAGATTGGTTTGCTTCCGAACCTCCAACTTCTATCTTCCAATCTTTAAAAATATAATTTTTCAGTCGAATTTACCGTTTATTAAAATTTGTAATTAATTCCGAATCCAAACAATTGCTTGAATTGTATGCGTGGCCCGTGTTCCACACCTTCTGCGTCCACAAAATTAATGTCGTGGTCGTAAAGCAGGGTAGTGCCCAAATGGGCCGAAAGAAAACTATTTACTCTAAAGTCGAATTTAGTTTCCCATTCCACATCAATTCTCTCGGGATGGTTTGTCCAGTTGGAGAAAAGGTCCAGTCTGGTATTGAAATCTACGTTTTGCAGTAGATTTTCCTTTTTGTAGATACTCTTTACCGAAGCACCAAATTCAGACCTTAGATTCTCGCCTGGGTCCACCCCATAAGCTCCCTGATTTGATAACTGATCATCGTTAACAATGGTCATTTTACTGGTAAGCGGGGAGAGGTACATTGAAAAGTTTTGGTTGGGTTTGTAATCCATACCCAGGGAAAGCAGAAGGTATGCCGGCGACATAAACTTTGAGGTCATGATGGTATTCTCCGGTGGATCTTTATAGCCCAGGTCCATTTGGGTTTTAAAATCAGCCAGAGCAGTATAATACCACCTTTCCGAAGCCTGAATTCCGTATTTTGATACTATTTGGATGCGGTCTTCGGTTTTTACCAGGTTTTCATCACCTTGCTGAGTGAGGCCATAACCTATGTCCAATGTATTTTCCCAGGCACGTTTGTCTTTTTTGAAATTCAAAAACGCGTTGAAAAGGAATGTTCCGGAAACGGAATTTTTTCCACCGCCGGCCCAGTTACTCAGCGATACCTGCGAAAAATTGAATGCACTGTTTCCTCCGGCTGTCCAGTGTTTTACGGTATCTGCCTCTTCCTGAGCAAAGACCATGGCCGGGAAAAACATTAAGATGATTAGAATTTTGGATCTAATATTCATGAAAACTATTTTTTGTATTTACAATCGTTCGAAATAAAACCTAATCGATGATACGGTATGACTTGTTTTTGCCTGAGTTGTTGGAAGAGGCTGTTTTTCCGCAGTGCCGAAAAACAACCTCTCCTCAAAATAATTCAGTAAACCTTGTCATAGCGAATCTCAAACAACCGGGAAAACAATCCCGAATTGTGAATCGGTCACATATATATGGTTAAGATTCAGACTGCTGCTTTGGTTGATATAAGTGTACATCGGTTTGTGGGAATGGAATGGATATTCCCTGACGGTCAAATTCTTTCTTCACGGTCTCCTGCATATCAAAGAAAATATCCCAGTAATCTCCGGCATTGGCCCAAACACGTGTAACCAAATCGACTGAACTGTCGCCCAAATTAATGACACCTACAAAGGGAGCTGGGTCTTTAAGAATACGCTCATCTTTTTCAATAACTCCCATAATCACTTGTTTGGCTTTGTCAATATCGTCATTGTAACCAATGCCAAAAGTAAAGTCAACCCGGCGAAGCGGCTCGGTGGAGTAGTTTACGGTACTATTGTTGGATACCGGGCCGTTGGGCAAAATAATGGTTTTTTTATCAGGCGTATTCAATATGGTATGGAAAATCTGGATTTCTTTAACAGTTCCCGAATGACCTTCAGAAGTAATGTAATCGCCAATTTTAAAGGGTTTGAAAATGAGGATCATAACTCCTCCTGCAAAGTTTTGAAGCGTTCCGCTGAGCGCCATTCCTATTGCCAGACCCGCAGCTGCCAGAATTGCAATGAAAGAGGTCATCTCTACGCCAAGCATGGTGACAACGCTGATTACCAACATGAGTTTTAATACAATCCCTGTCAGGCTGATAAGAAATGATTGTAAGCTGGCATCAAACTTACGTGCTTCGAACATTTTTCGCATGCCTTTTACTATTTTCCCTATAATCCAAAGGCCAATGATCAGGGTAATGATGGCAAGCAATAATTGGCCGCCATATTTAATTAGCAACTCCAGGATTTGTTCAGGATTACTGAACCACTCTTTAAATTTTTCCATGTTTTTTTTTGAGTTTAGTGATAATTGTTATTTTATTAAAAGTAAAGTCATTCAATACTTTATTTAACTATTGCAAGTATTTGATTAAAAGTCATTTGGAGTTGGTCAGGGGTGTCTTTCAACTGTATGGTAATAAAAGTTTTGCGCCTTTGAGTTTTTGCGTTTAGGCTTTTTCTTTACGGATTATTGGTCATTGTTATTAATTCCCGGTTTATAAAGCATCAAGTTTAATTGGATTATGTGGTTTAACCCAATCTTGTATTTGTGATTAGGTCTCTGTTTTCACACCATTGTATTTCTACCCCTGTAAAATTACCCCTTTTAGTTTTCAAATTCAATATCAATTAAGGTTTTTGTTGGGATTATGTTCAGATAGTTTCTCGATTCTATAAAAAATCGAAGTTAATATGACTATAATATAGCGATACGGTAAGAATGAGTAACAAAAAAACCCATACTGAAATTGCTACCCGGGTGGTGTTTCTGGCCTTTCCTTCTTTTCCCCAGTGAGAGGGTTTAATGCCCTGTATTACAAAAGTAAGAACACCTGATAGGTTTATACAAATAATATTTATGAACAATAAAAACAAAGCTCCTGCTGCCAGTTGCCATTGTCCTGCTCCAAGGAGCATTCCCATAACGACTAAAGGAGGGAGTAATGCGACGGCTACCATAACACCTACCAATGCTGAAGCAACCCCCGTGGTAAAGGCTAGTGCGCCGGCAATGCCTGAAGCCAGCGAAAGGCCAATGTCGCCCAGGTTGGGTTCGGTTCGGCTGGCAATTTGATGGGCGGTGGGATCTATCTCCAAAATCAGCCCGATAAATATGGCAAAAACCAATGAAATTCCAATTCCGGTAATGGTAACCCGTAAGGCATTTTTTGCCAGATGAAAATCGGCCAGTGTAGTAGCCAGAGAAAGAGCTACGTTGGGACCCAGGAGTGGGGCTATAACCATGGAACCGATGATGATGGCCTCACTGTTGCGCAATATGCCGGTTGCAGCTACTACAGTTGAAGCCAGCATCAGCACCGCAAATACCCAGGATAGTCTTGTGGAATCTACCAGGTCGTGATAAAGTTCTTCCCGGCTGATGCGTCCTTTTCCCTCCTTATTCGCCTGCTCTTTTGCTGTTCCACGTTCTCTCTCTACATCCGGATCGTCGGGACGTGGAATGGTGGCTTCAACCGGATAAAGCACAATCCGGAATGTCCCGGTGTTCGAAAAATGATGTTCCAATTTGGTTATGAGGTGTTCACTATCGTCAACTTCCAGTAAAATGGAGAGCTTGTACCGATTTTCGTCGATCACCTGATCCCAGCTCTCTATTCTTGATTCACCCCTAATGACGCTGTATAGTTCCTCTTTCCTGTTTGAAGGAATCACTACCTGCAATAGCCTGAGTGCCATGGTGTTTTTTTTCAATACTAAGGAATTTAGTTTGATTTTTCAATATAGTATATGGCACAAATAGGAAAAATTGATGGTCGATGGGTACAAATATTTCATTATTGAGGAAAAAAGTTTGGACTCCGTTTAACAATTATTTAGAGTTCACAAAAAATATAATTCTTCAAAAAATGAGTTGTGTGTTTTAAAATGATGAAAAGATAGTGTAATATTTAAAAACAAGTAAGTCAGGAATATAGAAAATTTTTGATGAGTTTTTGATGAGTTAAAAAATGTATAAAGATGAGTTTTTTATGAGTTGAAAAATTAGGTTTGGTTAACACTTGGGCTTACGTTTGCATCATGTTTTACTAAAATTCACAAATCAGTTTTGTTATGAGAAAAACATTAGGAATTTTGTTTTTATTGATGTGGACAACCCTGTTGTTCGCACAGGATGTTACCGTTACAGGTAAGGTGACGTCTGCAGAAGATGGCGGCCCGATCCCGGGAGTTAGCGTCGTACAAAAAGGAACCACAAACGGTACCATTACCGATGTGGATGGAAATTATTCCTTGACAACTACGGAAGGATCAACATTGGTCTTTTCTTTTATTGGTATGGAAACTGTTGAAGTGGTCGCCGACCAATCAACAATTAATGTATCCATGGAGGAGGTTATCACCGACCTTGACGAGGTAGTTGTTGTGGGTTATGGCGTTCAAAAAAAGAGTGTGGTTACTGCTGCTATCAGTAGTGTTAGTGCTGAGGATCTGGAATCTTCAAAACCCTCTCGTATAGAGGATGTTCTTAAGGGTAAGGTTTCAGGTGTACAGATCACCCAGAGTTCTGGTCAACCTGGTTCTGACTCCAAGGTACGTATTCGTGGTATTGGGACTATTAACAACAGTGAGCCGCTTTATATTGTGGACGGTATGGCTGTAGGTGGAGGTATCAGTTATCTGAACCCTGCAGATATTGAATCGGTAGAGGTGCTTAAGGATGCTGCTTCTGCTGCAGTTTATGGTGCCCGTGCAGCCAACGGTGTAATTCTGGTGACTACTAAATCCGGTAAAAGGGGTGATGCAACCATCAGTTATGATGTTTCGTACGGGTGGCAAAATCCATGGAAGAAAAAATCTGTTTTGGATGCACAGGAGTATATGGTGATTATGAATGAGTCATTGTTGAATGATGGAAATTCCCCAAGGTATACACAGGAAGAGGTTTCTGCGTTTAATGATATTTCTGGTACTGACTGGCAGGATGAAACCTTCAATTACGATGCCCCGGTTCAGAGCCACCAGGTAAGCATTAGCGGAGGAAATGATCAGGCGAGCTATTTTGTATCATTTGGCTATTTTAACCAGGAAGGTATTGTAGGTGGTAACTACGATCGTTCAAATTATGAGCGTTACAGTATTCGTACCAATAATACCTACAACGTTTTTAACGCAGACCGTTTTTTTCTTAATAATTTAAAAGTCGGCGTTAATGCTGGTTATTCAAGAGTTCTGTCAAAGGGTATCGAAACCAACTCTGAGTATGGGTCTGTTTTGGGTAGTGCATTGGCTTTCAATCCTCTTGTGCCTGTATATGCAGAAGATCCTGACCAGGTTTTGGCTGATCATCCTACTGCAGTAAAAGATGATCAGGGAAACGTATTTTCAATTCCTCCTTCTGGTTTTCAGGAAATTGCTAACCCAGTTGCCATGTTAAATGCTCCCACGGGAAGCGATAATAATGAAGATAAGTTTGTCTCTTCATTTTGGGCTGAACTGGATGTGGTCGAAGGTTTGAAATTTAAATCAAGCTACGGTGTTGACCTTGCTTTTTGGGGCGGAGATGGCTATGAATTTGAACATTTTCTTGCTACTCAAGGTAAAGATTTGAGCCAAAGTCACGTTTATTCCAATATGCACCGGGGCTTTACCTGGCAGTTGGAAAATACACTGACTTATACAAAAAGTTTTAATGATGTGCACAACTTTACAGTTCTTCTTGGGCAGTCGGCACAAAAATATACAGTGCGTCACCTTTACGGTGATGACTACGATTTGCTGGAAAACGATCCCGATAAGGCTGTCATTGATTATGCTATTGCTGACCGTGATTTGGAACGTGTAGCCGGAGGTACTGACGGATTTACTTTTGAATCACTGGCCTCATATTTCGGACGTATTGATTATAACTTCGCTGAGAAGTATATGCTACAAGCGACAGTTCGTCGTGATGGTTCTTCACACTTTGGGCCTGAAAATAAATGGGCAATTTTCCCATCTGTTTCTGTTGGTTGGAATGTAACAAACGAAGGATTTTTGGATTCACGTCCCGATTGGTTCAATTATTTGAAGCTTCGTGCCAGCTGGGGTATGAATGGAAACCAAAGTATTGGTAACTTTGCCTATACCAGTTTAATGAATGGCGGACAAAATTACTATTTTGGTGAAGGAGAAGCCTTGAATATGCATTATGGTACCAGTCCAGCCCGGATTCCTAATCCTCAAATAAAATGGGAGGAATCTGAACAGATTGATATTGGTTTTGATGCTCGATTTTTTAACAGCGCCTTTACGTTGGGATTTGACTATTTCAAGAAGCAAACCAATGGAATGCTAAAAGATCAACCCATTCCCGGATATGTTGGAAAAGAAGCTCCTATTGCCAACGCAGGTGATATGGAGAATAGTGGTTTCGAAATTGAAACTTCATATAAAGGAAACATTAGCGAGTTTAAATATAACGTTTCTCTCAATGCTTCATATTTGAAAAACGAATTGATAGACCTTGGTAATGAGTCTGGAGAAGAGATTCTGCAAAGTGCTGGTGCCGGTGGTCTGGGAAGCTTTGTTAAAGCCCAAAACGGTGATTTATTCCCCTATTTCTATGGTTTTGAAGTGGACGGGATTGCTCAGAATGAAGCTGAAGCGCAGGCATACAATCAAGCCTACGGAGAGAGTGCTCAACCCGGCGATGTTATGTTTAGGGATATTGCAGGGGCTACAGATGAAAATGGCAATACGATTCCAGACGGAAAAATAACTGAAGCGGATAAAACTAAAATTGGAAAAGGTATGCCCGATTGGACTTTTGGTCTGAATATTGGTGCAGAGTGGAGAAATTTCGATGTTAGCATGTTTTTTCAGGGCTCTTATGGAAATGATATTTTTGACTTTTCTCAAAGAGGTGATATTCCTGCAATGAACCGTCCAAGCTGGATTCTTGACCGTTGGGTTGGTGAAGGAACTTCAAATTGGATTCCCCGTGTAACAAACGAAAATCCCAATTCCAACTGGCGCTCATCTGAACTATATATTAAGGATGGTTCTTTCGTACGTCTTAAAAACATTCAGCTGGGTTATTCGCTGCCAAAAAGCATTCTTCAAAGTGCTGCCATTCAGCGTTTGCGTGTGTTTGTTTCAGCCGAAAATTTGTTGACAATTACAGGTTATGACGGGTTTGACCCTGAGATCGCTTCGGGAGATTATACTACTATTGGTATTGACCGTGGTATCTATCCTCAGGCACGTACGATCTCTGTTGGTGCAAACATTACTTTTTAATCCCTAAAATCTGAATTAATTATGATAAAATATATTAAAACAATAGCTTTTGCTGCACTTATAGGAATCACTTCTTGTAGTGATGATTTCCTGACTGCAGACCCAACAGCCTCCCAGGAGGCTGGCGGACCAGCTACAGAAGGAGCCATCAGATCAAACGTGGCTGCCGCTTATCAATTATTGTTGTTCGACAGTTATGCTGATAACAACTACAATAGTATTGTCTTGATGTCTGATCTGCGTTCCGACGACATTTTTAAAGGTGGTGGCGATGCAGGTGACCAGGGGCAATTGTATAGATTGTCGCAGTTTGATGCTTCTCCTGACGAGTTACCCGGTGGATTATGGACCATCTATTATAATGGACTGAGCCGTTCAAATAATGCTATTTCAGCCTGCGAAAATGCAGTAGATGTTGATCCCGCTACCTTGGATCGGCTTAATGCAGAAGCTCACTTCTTGCGTGCTTATTATGTACATTGGCTTTGGAAGTTTTGGGGTAATATCCCATATTTTGAAGAGGAACTTCCTGAACCTTATCTGGCGCCTCAATATACTGCTGACGAGATATATGCCCAGATCATTGAGGACGTTAATTTTGCCATTGCAGACGATAAGCTTCCAATGACTTATTCTGGACAAGATGCCAACTCTTCCGACTATGGACATGTTACCAAGGCTGCTGCCATGATGCTAAAAGCTCGTGTTGTGATGTATCAGAAAGATGAAAGTAAATATGCTGAAGTGCTTGCTGATATGGCTACTATTATTAATAGCGGTGCCTTTGAACTGGTGAATGATTTTGCAGAAATCTGGCCAACTGAAGGTGAGTTTAATTCTGAATCTATTTTTGAAGTTGTGCATCTTGATGGAGAGTATGATGGCAAAACATGGGACAGTGGCTGGCACGGTTACGGTACCAACCTTCCTGCCTTTATTTCACCCAATGCTCTTCCTGAAGAATCTGAAGATTTACTTAGTGGAAAGGATGTCTATAAAGGAGGCTGGGGATTTGGTCCCGTTCGTCCTGATGTTGTAGAAATATATGAAGATGGAGATGAGCGTTTGGCTGCTTCCATTAATGAGTTTGAGGAAGGAAGTTATACTGCCCGTTTTCAGAATACCGGTTATTTTATGGCTAAATATGCAGCTAGGGTAGATTACAATGAACCTCCGGGAGATGTTGATTTGAATTATGAGAATAACCTTAGGATTTTCCGTTATGCTGAAACACTGCTTAATGCTGCAGAATTGATGGGAATTCATGGGGTGCCGGCAACAGACGGATTAACCGCTCAGTGGTGTCTTGACCAAATTCGCATAAGGGCAAATATGGGATCAATCCCTGCCAATGCTGAAAATATCAAGCTGGAGCGTCGTCGTGAATTCGTTGGTGAAGGAATGCGCTTTTGGGATGTTGTTCGCTGGGGCGATACACAGGTGCTTAATGATAATCTACCTGAGTATTCTTCGGAAAGAACCTGGGAGCCTTCTGAGAAGTATCTTCCTATTCCCCAATCTGAGATTAATCGTACTTTGGGAACAGAATATCCGTTGGAGCAAAATCCTTATTAGATATTGTTTCTGAATGTATTAATGAATATCAGATTTAACGAATTAAAATTATTGTAATGAAAAACATATTTAAATTTGGATTATTAGCATTGATGGTGCCTCTGTTGGTAACATCCTGCGAACCACAGGAGTTTGATGACTATGATCTGGGAGCTGTGCCCCAGTCAGAGCAATTGAGTTTCTCGGTCAGTCCAAAGGCTGATCAACCAAATGTGATAACGTTTACCAATAGTTCTGACCGTCCTGGTATTGCTACCTGGGAATTTGGTAACGGAGCAACTGGTAAAGGACAATCGGCTAGCAGTGAGTATCCCTTTGCCGGTTCGTATGATGTTACCATGACATTAGTGACTGATGGTGGTTTTACTACCACGACTAAAACAATCGAAGTTGCTGAAGACGATTTGTCATTGCTTCAAAATCCTCTTTATACAGCACTTACAGGTGGTGCCGACAATGCTGAAGGAAAAACATGGGTGTTTGACCAGTATCATGCTGGACATTTCGGCATCGGCCCCGCAGATCAATTTTCTGCCAGCTGGTGGGAAGCTGCTCCTATGGATAAAGACGAAACTTCACTTTACACTCAGAAGTTTACTTTTAAACAGGTAGGGGTAGAACTGATTTGGGAAAACAATGGTTTTATTTATACCAACCAACCCGGTGTTGATGCTCTGGCATCAAAAGGTTATACCAATGCCTCAGCCACTCCTGACGGTGACTTTGACGTTGAGTATGCTCCGAATGAAAGTTATAACTTCAGTTTGGTTACGTCCGATTCAACACTTATTTTAAGTGACGGAGCATTCATTGGTTTTTACACAGGAGGATCTCAATACAAGATTTTGTCCATTTCAGAAAATGTAATGTATTTGAGAGCTCAGAGTGTTGTTGAGCCAGGTAATGCATGGTATTTTCGATTAATTCCTGAAGAGTTGAATGTGGAGCCAGAAGAACCTGAATTGCCTCTTGAGGCTAATCCTCTGAGCGAAGATTTTGAAAGTGAAATCTCATCGGTAGTCTTTGCAACTGAAGCTATGGGTGACCGCACCAATGCACACTATCAGAATCCTGCTCCTTTTAATGGAAACACCTCAGACTATGTGTATCTTTACGAGAAGAAAGCCGGTGAGTTTTATTCTAATATTTCTTATGTGGCTGGAGATTACAAATTTGATCTCTCTACTCAGAATAAGATCTCATTGCAGGTTTTTATTCCTTCTTACAACGATTATACCACTGAAAATAACGTTGCAGGAGAGTGGATTGCCAATAATCAGTTGCAGGCTTCTATCGCAGTAAAACTTCAAAACAATGATTTGGGTGGAAGTGCCTGGGAGACTCAAACTGAAATATTGGAAACAGGACTCGAAACCGGAAAATGGATTGAGCTGACTTTTGATTTCAGTAGCGTTGCGGAACGTGAGGATTACAATAAGATTGTCATCCAGTTTGGTACTGAAGGACACGATGGTGGAGGAATCTTCTTCTTCGATGATTTTGAGTTTCATGAATAAGAAGGTTCTATAGTTTCTTACACAATAATAAAACCTAGTAGGGGAGTGTGGGGGTTCTCCACCTCCCCTTTTTTTACTGATGATTTTTTTGGATATGATAAAACTAACTAAGTACTTTCTGATGGTTGTTTTGGTTTTGCCTGTTTTTTTTGGATGCACGGGCAATGCTTCAACCGTAAAATCAGATGATGATGTGGAGAAGAGGGTGGAATCGCTGTTAAGCGAGATGACACTGGATGAAAAAATAGGTCAGATGTCTCAGGTGGATCCCGGCGTTTTCGGTGGTCTTGAGAATCTGAAAAAAGTTGTTCGTAACGGACAGCTGGGCTCTGTGCTGAATCTTATTGGCGCTAAAGAGGTGAATGAACTGCAACGCGTGGCCATAGAGGAAAGCCGTTTGGGTATTCCGCTTATTATCGGACGCGATGTGATTCATGGTTATCGCACAATTTTTCCCATTCCGCTGGGAATGGCTGCTTCCTGGAATGAGGATCTTGTAAGGGAATCCGCAGCTATTGCGGCCAAAGAAGCAGCTTCGATGGGTATCAACTGGACGTTTGCCCCTATGATTGATGTGAGCCGAGACCCCCGCTGGGGCAGAATTGCCGAAAGTGCCGGCGAAGATCCTTTGTTGAATTCAATGGTTGCCCGAGCAATGGTGCAGGGGTATCAGGGCGATGATCTTTCCGATCCGCTGACCATTGCAGCTTGTGCAAAACATTTTGTGGGTTACGGTGCTGCTGAGGGCGGACGTGATTACAATACTACGGTTATTTCCGATCTACAATTGCACAATGTATATCTTCCTCCCTTCAAAGAGGCTGTTAAAGCAGGTGCGGCTACGGTAATGACTGCTTTTAACGAAATTAACGGAATTCCTGCAAGTGGCCATAAACACAATATACGCGACATTCTGAAAAATGAGTATGGTTTCGATGGTTTTGTCGTCAGCGACTGGGCTTCCATTCAGGAGATGATTTCTCATGGTTTTGCCCGTGATCTGAAACATGCAGGTGAGTTGGGACTTGCTGCAGGTATCGATATGGAAATGGCCAGCAGGTCGTACAACGATTACCTGAAGGAGTTACTGGATGAAGGCAAAGTGGATATGGAATGGGTGGACGATGCTGTTGCCCGTATCTTGCGCATCAAATTTCGTCTGGGTCTTTTTGACAATCCTTATGTGGATGAATCTCTGGCTGATTCGTTGCTGGTGAATGTTGAGCATCTCAAGGTGGCGCGTAAACTGGCCGAAGAGAGTGTGGTTCTCCTGAAAAATGAGAACCAGGTATTGCCTCTGAAAAAAGGAACGAAAGTGGCCCTGATAGGTCCAATGGCTAACCAGCCTTATGAGCAGCTGGGAACATGGATTTTTGACGGGGACGAAAATGATTCTCAAACTGTTCTGGAGGCTTTCAATGCCTTTAATGGGGATAATAACGTATTTTTTGCAGAAGGACTGGAATACAGTCGTGATAAATCCACCAAAGGTTTTGCTGAGGTGGAACGTGCCATTGCCCAATCAGAGGTGGTGGTTGCAGTGGTAGGAGAGGAAGCAATTCTCTCGGGCGAGGCCAAGAGTCTTGCCGAACTGGATTTTGTAGGTGCTCAGGGTGAATTACTCAAATTGGCGGCATCCAAAGGGAAACCTGTTGTGATGATTGTTATGTCGGGACGCCCTGCCGGATTATTTAAGACTCAGCACCTGGCAAAGTCCATTCTTTATGCGTGGCATCCGGGTACAATGGCCGGACCCGCACTGGCCAATCTGGTTTTTGGAGAAACTGTTCCTGTCGGAAAACTTCCCGTGACCTTCCCCAAAGGAGAAGGACAGGTCCCTATTTATTATGCGCACAAAATGACGGGCCGTCCTGCCGATGCCTCTACCTGGACACACATCGATGAAATTCCTGTTCAGGCCGTGCAGCATTCACTCGGCAATACCAGTCATACGCTTGACTATGGCTTCACTCCTTTGTATCCTTTTGGGTATGGGTTGTCCTATACTTCGTTTGAATATTCGGATATCAATATTTCTGCTAAATCCCTTTCCATAGGAGAATCCCTGAAAGTTTCTGCTACAATAACCAACACAGGCGATGTAGAAGGAGCAGAAACAGTTCAGTTATACACCCGCGACCTGGTGGGTTCTTACACACGACCTGTGCGCGAGTTAAAAGATTATCAGCGGGTTACATTATCGCCCGGCGAAAGCAAGGAGGTTGTTTTTGAATTGAATTCCGACCAACTGGGTTTTTATTTTCCCGATGGTGAGTTTGTGGTCGAACCCGGCGATTTTCATGTCTGGATTGCCCCCAATGCCGCAGAAGGTTTGCGGGCCGAATTTGAATTACAATAAAACTGTTTAAGAGGGCGGAACCTGAGCATTTATGGTTCTGCCCTTTTGTTAATTTTAAATCCATTTATTATGATGTCCTTTAAAAAGCTTGCTCCCTTAGTTTTACTCCTGACTATTGTTTCGATTCCGGGTTGTTTCAGCGGAAATAAAAATGGGAAGGACCTCGTATGGAGTGAAGAGTTTAATTATGAGGGGGTGCCTGATGAAACCAAATGGAATTATGATACAGTTGGGAATTCTTATGGTTGGGGAAACAACGAACTGCAATTTTATACTGTAAAAAAGAAGCGAAATGCCTGGGTGGATGGGGAGTATTTAAACATCACAGCTATTAAAGAAAAGCTGGATGATTTAAACTATTCATCAGCACGGCTCACAACCAAAGGCAAAGGAGACTGGTTATATGGCCGAATGGAAATTCGGGCGCAAATACCGGGGGGACGTGGAATCTGGCCGGCAATCTGGATGCTTCCTACGGATTGGGAGTATGGCGGATGGCCGGAGAGTGGCGAAATCGACATTATGGAGCATGTGGGCTATGAGCCGGATTCTATTCATACTACTGTGCATACAGGTGCTTTTAATCATTCCATCGGAACTCAAAAAGGAAAGGCTACTTATGTGCCCGATTGTGAAGAGGCTTTTTATGTTTATGCCATCGAATGGGATAAAGAGAAGATTGACTTTTTTATTGATGATGACCTGGTTTTCACTTTTAATAATACAAAGGGTGGTTCGGATGAATGGCCATTCGACAAACGTTTTCATCTAATTCTGAATGTTGCCGTTGGTGGCAATTGGGGTGGCCTTCACGGCGTGGATGACTCCATTTTTCCTACCACCATGAAGGTCGACTATGTCCGGATTTATCAGTAAACGGTGGTTTTATCACTAAAGAGCCTGTCTTTTCGATTACTAACCTCAAAACGTTTGAGGCATATGCGTATACAACAGAACTGGCAGTTCCTTGGATGGGTTAACTTCATTAAACCCGGGTGACTACCCTGGGTAGAAACAACAAGTATACCGGATCCCCGAATAGGGGCAACGCTTAATCAGCCGATTTTTTATTGTTACAGAAATCTGTCATTGCAAATCCGGACCATTCGGGAAAGCAATCTCTTTTCTTTAACTAAACACCAATGATTGTCTTAGAAAAATCTTTTATGAAAACCATTCTCTTACTTTTCTCTGTTTTTGTTTTAATAACAGTATCCCTCTCGGCGCAGGGATTTCTTCATACTCAGGGGAAATATATTTACGACGGAAATAATGAGGAATTCATTATCCGCGGCCTAGGAACAGGAAACTGGATGTTGCAGGAGGGATATATGATGAAAACTGCCGATTTGGGTGGAACGCAGCATGAGTTTAGAGCCCGGCTGGAAAGGACAATAGGGGAGGCCAAAACTGATAGTTTTTACAATGCCTGGTTGCAATATCATTTCGCGCGGGCGGATGTTGATTCCATGAGATCATGGGGATACAATACTGTAAGAGTGGCCATGCACTACAAATGGTTTACGCCTCCCATTGAGGAAGAGCCTGTGGAGGGTGAAATTACCTGGCTTCCCAAGGGGTTTAACCTGCTTGATTCTCTACTTGGCTGGTGTGCCGGCAATGAAATGTATCTTATTCTCGATCTGCATGGAGCTCCGGGTGGGCAGGGGGAAGATTCTAATATCTCCGATTACGACCCGTCAAAACCATCTTTGTGGGAAAGTGAACTTAATAAGGACAAGACTGTAGCTTTATGGGCGAAACTGGCAGAACGCTATGCCGATGAACCCTGGATTGGCGGCTATGACCTGATCAATGAAACCAACTGGACTTTTCCTGAAGGAAACAATTCTCAAATGCGGGAACTTTACGGGCGTATCACTGATGCCATCAGGGAAGTGGATCAAAACCACATTATATTTATTGAGGGAAATAGTTTTGCCAACGACTTTTCAGGGTTGACACCTCCCTGGGATGATAATATGGTTTACAGTTTTCACAAATACTGGAATTACAATACGCGACAATCCATTGGCTGGGTTTTGGACATGCGGGAGACCTATGATATTCCTATCTGGCTGGGGGAGACAGGGGAGAATTCAAATACCTGGTTTACCAATTTGGTGAGTTTGTGTGAACAAAACAACATTGGCTGGTCGTGGTGGCCCGTCAAAAAGGCGGGAATTAATAACCCACTCCGGGTTGAGGTCAATGAAGGGTATTCCCAATTGCTAAGTTACTGGAAAGGCGAGGGTGTTGAAATGACGGAAGAAAAGGCTTTTCAGGCTGTTTTGAAATTTGCTGAAAATCATAAAATTGAGAACTGCTTTGTTCAGAAGGATGTGATTGATGCAAAGATCAGACAGCCACACACTATAGAAACCGTTCCTTTTACAAAACACACTACGGGCGCCAGAATTTTCTTTTCAGATTACGATTTGGGGCGTGTTCATTATGCTTATTTTGACAATGACACTGCCAATTATCATTTGGATCAGAATGGTGAGTACACCAACTGGAATCAGGGCTGGTCATATCGCAACGATGGGGTGGATATAGAACCCTGTTCCGACCAGACGGAGCAATCTAATGGTTTCAATGTAGGATGGACAGAGGACGGTGAGTGGTTGCAATATACCATTGATGTTGAGGAAGAAGCCGGCTGGCAGTTGGCTATCCGGTATGCTGCTGCTGCAGAAGGTAGGATCCAGTTTGAGGCTGATGGGGTTCCATTGACCCCGGAGCTTTTGTTGCCTGCAACCGGAGGATTTCAAAGCTGGGATACATTTTTGTTGGAAGAGGTTGTGCTGCCTCAGGGAAATATTAAAGTCAGGTGTAAAATAAATCAAGGAGGTGTAAACCTTAATTACTTCTCCTTTGAAAACCCGGTGCCGGTTCAAAATGTTGGGTTTTCAGTGGTTTCAGCCGAAACGGTTTTTCCGGGCAATGCTATACGGATTTTCCTGAATAAGCCGATTTCAGAAGAGGTTTCCTCCGAAGCGATAAATGTGTTTAAAGTTACAGCCGATGGGAATACCACAGAGGTTGAACAATTTCAAAATTCACCATCTACTCCCCGTCAAATCGAACTTTTGCTGAATTCTTACCTCAAAAGGGGGGAAACAGTTGTTGTTTCCTATTCCGGGCAATCCATCATTTCTAATGGTGAAGAACTTCCCGACTTTGAGGTGGTTGTTCAAAACCAGTTGCCACAGTTTTTTCAACTTCCCGGAACGATTCAGGCAGAGGATTTTTTCGTAAACAATGGTTACCAGCTGGAGGATTGCCAGGATCAGGGGGGTGGCCTAAATACCGGTTTTGCCAATCCGGGGGATTTTGTGGACTATCTGGTGGAAATAGATAAGTCCGGAGCTTTTAGAGTGGAATACCGGGTCGCAACTGAAAGGATTGCTCCGAAACTGGTATTTTATCAGGAGAAAGAGGGGGAAATGGTTCCCCTTGATACCATGACTTTTCAATCAACCGGCGGATGGCAGGATTGGGAAACGCAATACGGAGAAGTATCTCTTGATAAAGGCAGATATAAGATACGTCTTTCCACACTTTTCTCAGAATATAATTTAAACTGGATTAAACTCTCGGTGGGAGCATCGGTCAATAATATTGATTATTCGAATAATCTGGTTTTTTATCCAAACCCGGCCAGGACTGTTTTAAACGTGAAGCTTCCTTTTCACAACAATGGCCAATTACTATTTTTTGCATATGATACCGCAGGAAATGTAGTGAAAACCTGGAAACGAAATGCCGGTCAGGAAATAGAACTGATGTTGGATGGTTTTTCCTCTGGATTTTATGTTCTGAAGATTTGGAAAGGAGAGAAGGTTGTCAGCGGAAAGTTTTTTGTCTCTTGTCGGAATTGAAATGATACCTTTTGGGAAAGATAATTTATTATAAACTAAATTGGCACCTTGTTTGTTGCACAAGAACAAGATAAAATATCTTTGATTTTTTAAAGATTTGAATTGTTTTATTGATAAATCTAAAGTCCTCTTTTTTTCATAGCCATAGAGATAAAATATGAGGACAAAAATCCCCTGCATAAGCTTGCGGGGGATTTTGCTTTTTATAGTTCCGGGCAGGGGGAAATCAGAAAGTAGTGCTGGTCATTGTATGATATGTGAAAAACGAGGTCTTCCCGGCTTGGATATTTACTGATATCTGGTCATTGACAGAGTTGTGCCCTGAAAAGTTGAGGTGAAGTGTATGCTGGCCGGCAGGCATTGGAATTCTGGCATAAGAGACGGAATAAGGGAGTGACTGCCAGTTGCGGGTGTCTGCTTTTTCGGTCATGGCATTGATGATGCTTACTATGGTTCCGAGGTTTTCGTTTTCATTGGCGGCGAGTTCCTCCATTGCTTTTTTGGTGGCCAAACGCAACAGGCTACTGCCCAGTTCTCGAACCATTCTGTCCTGCAGGCTCTGGTACGCTATTTTATTAATATTCTCAGCTTGCTCAAGAGCAATTGTTTCCCCGTTGAATTGTATGCTGCCTTGCGAAAAAACCGGCGAGCGTTCCCGGTATTTGGGAAATGCCACACGCAAAAAAGAGAGGTTTTTAAATGCTGCTTTCTCACGCGATGACAGGCTGTTGGCAGAATAAGTATAATTCAGGCCCATTTCCTGGTTTCCAAGGGCTACAACTCCGTTGGACATCCCATAATTGGAAATGGTAATTTGCCATTCCTCTTTGATGGGGCCCATTCCATTGAGCCAGAAAACGACAAGTTCTCCCTGATCTTTTTTTGTTCCGGCAGGAGTTTTAAGGTTAAATTTGTCTTCATAAAAACGAACCTTGTCCGAAAAACCGGTCTTTTTTGCAGCGCTCAGCAGATCTTTTTTGAGTTGATGAGGCGCTTCCATACCGAATAGTTCCTTATAATCGGTTTCATATATTTCCAGTGCATTGCGATAAGCAATGAAGGCGTCGTTGTTGTCTCCTGCAGCCTCATAAATCATACCCATCAAGTTGTGGGCAAATGCATCGCGCTGATATTTGTTTTTATGGTCTTTGTATTTATCGTTGATTTGTTGCAACCGGATATTTACCCGTCTTGCTTCTACCAGCGCTCCTTCGTAATCGTTGAGCGCCAGAAAAGCCAGAGATTTGTAAAAATGAACCATGACGGCTTCAAAATCTTCCGGTCGGTAGGGTTTAACCATGGGGTTGGAGATAAGCGAAAGTGCTTCCCATCCATAGTTTTTAGAAAAATCCTCAATGTAGTAGTCGGCCTTATTCAAATAATCAATACTTTCCCGGTAATCATTCATCATAAACGACACCACGCCGCGATTCATAAAATACAAAACACGATGATTGTTTTCGGCCCATTTGGTATCGCTGGCAAGTAATTTTTCTGCTTTTTTAAAATTTCCGTTCGCAATACTCGATTGTACCTGATAGGTTTTTTGATAAAAGGTAGCACAGGCACCCACGAAGAGTGCAAGTACAGAAAACAATATTACCTTTTGAAATCGGGCCATAAATCAATTTTCAATTACCAGTTATCAATTACCAGTTATCAATTACCAGTTATCAATCGTCAGTTATCAATTATCAATTATCAGTGGTTATTCATTGATAACTGATAATTGTTCATTGAACATTAATTTTTTATGTATTTTCTGATTTTCTTGTCGCCAATCCAGACAATTTCACTTGTCTCCATGTCGGTAAGTTCCAGATTTACCTGATAATAATTGACTCGTTCTTTTTTGTAGGTGTCCACAATTGAGTTGATATCGCCGTTCATCATAAAGTCGGCCCCGAGTTCACGTCCCCAAGCTTTCATTGTTTCAGGAGAAGCAAATTCCTGCTGGGCAGCACGTTCACGGCGCAGTTCTTCACGTTTATCGCCCGCCTGAACCAGTCTCACTTTGCCACTGTTGATAAAAGTCCGTTCCACGTCTTTGATAAAAGTCTCGGCCTCAATATGTTCGTGCGACTTGTTGTACACCAGTCCAACGATAACCACCGGTTTTTGTCCGTTATGTTTTTCCTGGAAATTATTCAACCAATGGGCTTCCAGTACTTGAGCCACCATTGCTTCCGCAACAATGCGGGAATCGGTGTCGTTCCAGCGACCACTCAGGTCAATAACCTCTTCGGTGTCGATGCGTTCTACTTTCCGGGTTCCGCAACTTTGTAGAAAGGCTGCAAAAGTCAGAATTGCGAGGAGATAAGCTATTTTTTTCATAAATAATTGTATTAGAGGGTTAACTGTTTGTTGATTAAATAAAATATTAAAGATATCTCTTAATTTGCTCTGTCAACTGTTCTGGTTCCTGAACCGGTAGCTCAAAAGTCAAATCCAGACCATTGTCGAATCGCCCTGTGAGACCAACTTTCAGTTTGGCTTTTGATAGCTTTATCATCGCAGTTGCGGGAAAAGCATCATCGGCCGAATAAACAAATAAGGCGTCCAGGTCTCTTTCAACAAATTCCTTTAATTCTGGACTCTTGGGCAGGAAGAAAAACGAAAAATCTTTTAATGACGCGAAATAAAGTTTTTTATCACTGATTAAATTTTCTCCCGTACCGGGCATATTAAAAAATCCTACAGCCCAGGTGTTTATATGAAGGGTGTTTAGCTCTTTAATAAACGCTTTCACCCCCTTTCGGCACTTTTCTGATGAAGCATCAAAAAATATGCCGACATTTTTAAGGTCGTTCAGCTTTTTCATCTCTACGTAGCGCTTGTTCCTTTTCAGGGAGTTGCGCAACAGCCATTTGCCGATAATTTCTCTTTGTTTTTTAAATAGTATCACGAGGGTTTTGTTTTCGGTGACGGAGCAGAGTGGACAGAATTACTCTTCTCCAATGAGTTCAAGAAATTGATTTTCTGATATTATTGTAACTCCTTGTTTTTCGGCCTTTTCCAGTTTGCTGGGGCCCATGTTTTCTCCGGCAACGAGGTAGTCTGTACTCCCTGTTACTGAGGCGGTATTTTTCCCTCCATGGGCTTCAATCATCTCTTTTAGCTGGTCTCTTGAATACTTTGTAAACTTTCCACTTATCACAATACTTTTCCCTTCAAGAACATTGGATGCCTGTTGATGATTATTATTTTCTTCATTAGCTTCCAATTGGAGTGCAAATGTTTTTAATTCTTCAATCATTTTTTGGTTGGCTTCCGACTTAAAAAAAGCAAGAATACTTCCTGCAATTCTTTTGCCAATTTCGTCAACGGCTATAAGATCCTCTTCTGATGCATTGGCCAGCTGGTCAATTGAAGTGAATTCTTTAGCCAGTTTTTTTGCCACAGTTTCTCCTACAAACCGAATACCAAGTGCGTACAATACCCGGGGCCAGGGGACTTCGATAGACTTTCTGATGCCGGTGATAATATTTCGGGCTGATTTGTCTCCAAATCGGTCCAGTGTTATCAACTGGGAGGCTTTTAATCGGTAAAGGTCGGGCAGGGTACTGACCAGTCCTCTTGTGTAGAGTAGATTGACGGTTTCTGCACCAAGTCCGTCGATATTCATGGCACGTCGCGAAATAAAATGCTCAAGTTTTCCTTTAATCTGTGGTGGACAACTGGCTGAATTGGGGCAATAATGGGCCGATTCTCCTTCTACCCGCATCAGGGGAGCTTCACATTCCGGACATGATTTTATGAATTCAACGGGGGTGCTTTCAACGGGGCGTTCTTCAAAAACTACTCCGGTAATTTTTGGAATGATTTCCCCGCCTTTTTCGACTCTGACCAAATCATTGATGTGCAGCCCCAGGCCGGAAATGATATCTGCATTGTGAAGTGAAGCCCGCTTAACGGTAGTTCCTGCCAGTTGCACCGGCTCCAGGTTGGCAACCGGGGTAACAGCTCCGGTACGTCCTACCTGGTAATCGACAGAGAGGAGACGCGTTTGGGCTTCTTCTGCTTTAAATTTGTACGCAATGGCCCACCGGGGACTCTTGGCAGTGAACCCAAGTTGTTGTTGAAGTTTTATATCATCAACCTTTATCACAGCCCCGTCAATTTCAAATGGCAAGTCGTGGCGCGCACTATCCCAGTGTTTTATGAAATCAAAGACTTCATCGATGGATCTACAAACCTTCGTATGAGGTGATATTTTTAAACCCCACGATCTGGCTTTCATGAGGTTCTCGTAATGACTCATTGCCGGTAGGTTCTCGGAAAGCATGTAATATAGATAGGCATCCAAAGGTCTCCTGGCTACCAGTGAGCTGTTTTGCAGCTTGAGTGAACCGGCAGCCGCATTTCGTGGATTGGCAAAGGGCATTTCACCGGCTTTCTCTTTTTCTGCATTGAGCCATTCAAAGCCTTTTAACGGCAGAAATATCTCTCCACGAATTTCAAACTCATCGGGAAAGTCTCCTTTCAGCTTGAGCGGAATGGACCTGATGGTGCGCACATTTTGCGTTACATCATCACCACGGGTACCGTCACCGCGGGTTATCGCCCGAACCAACTTCCCGTTTTGATAGGTAAGACCGATTGCTGTTCCGTCGTACTTCAATTCACAGGTATATTGAAAGTCGCTTCCCACTTGCTTTACCACCCGATTGTGAAAGTCCTGTAATTCTTCTTCGGAGTAAGTGTTGCCGAGCGAAAGCATTGGGTATCGGTGGTTCACCTGCTCAAACTCTTTATTGAGGTCGCTGCCAACGCGCATCGACGGACTGTCGGGGTCTTTAAACTCTGGAAACTCTTTTTCCAGGTCCATAAGTTCCCGCATTTTCCGGTCAAACTCCTGGTCGGTGATTTCAGGATTGTTCTCAACGTAATATTTATGGTTATGCTGGTTAAGTTCCTCCCTCAGTTCTTCTATTTTCTGTTTGGCAACTTCTCTTTCCATTTTATATTAAGGTGTTTGGTGCAATAATTCTTTGGTTTTTTTGCTATAGTTTAAAATAAAGTTGTTTCAATTAGAGATTGCTTCGGGCTGAGCCCTCGCAATGACGTTTTTGTTGTAAAATGGAAGATGTAGGCATAGGGCAGGGCGGCGATGTCGCCCTGCCCTATGCCTACATCTTCTCAATCGACCTGAGACTTTGTCATTGCGAGGGCCTGGCCCGAAGCAATCTCAATATTTACCCATGCAACAATAAATTTAACCCTTGTTTTTTTTATTTAATGTCGTAACAAATTGATAATAAATTCCTTGAATTTAAAATGTTCAGAATGTTAAGATGTTGTTTTTCAATATGATTCATCTAACCTCCAACCTCTAAAAATCTAACGATCTATTGTTAGTGTTGAGCAAATTTAGGCTTTTTGAGCGAATATCTATCCGAATGAGCATCATTTGTCGATCATACCCACACCTCTGAACCATTCTATACACTCATTCATTCCTTTTTCAATATTTTCAAACTCCAGACCAAGCTCTTTTTGTGCTTTGGCTGATGAGTAAAAGTTGTTGATACATAGCATTTTAGTGTTGATTGATGAAAGTTGAGTTTTAATGCCGGCCAACCTGAGTAGATTTCCGAAGTAGCCGGCTGTATTGAGAATAAATGCTGGGATTGTTAAAATAAGCGGATGATTAACTTCTGCCCCTGAAAGTTTCTGGAAGAAGGTACGGAAGGAGAGGTTTTCTCCGGCCAGCAGATAGGCCTGTCCGTTTTTTCCTTTTTCGAGCGCTGCTACAACGCCTTTGGCCGCATCTGTTGCATTGACAAAATTTTTGCCTCCTGGAGGAGAGAATATTACCCGTTTTTTATGCCCCATCAGGATTATTTGCCCCGATCCGGGTTTGCCGTCATAGGGGCCAATCATAAAGGTGGGGTTTACCACAGAAACTGCTATCTGATCCTGGTACTTAAAGACCTTTTTTTGGGCTTCAGCTTTGCTGATGGCATAATATGATTTAGAAAACGGTGGTTTGATAGGTTTTTCTTCTGTTCCAGGTTGTTCCCGGGTTCCGTATCCAAAAGCATTGGCAGAGCTGACGAAAACAAATTTATCGACCCCTTTTTTTATGGCCAATTGTACCAATGATTCAGTAGCTTCCACATTAACAGCTTCGTAGGTGGCATATTTGAGAATGCTTTGGGAGGTGAGTGCTGCAACGTGTATTACGAATTTACAATCATTGAGCACTTCTTCCATCCGTTTATGATTGGTAATGTCTCCGTCAACCAGTTCCAGCTTTTGATTTTTGGGACCCTGGTATTTGGCAGGATCCCGCAAAAGACCCTTTACTTCGTAGTCTTTTTCCAGCAGTGCCGCAATAACGTTGGTGGCAAGCAGTCCATTGGCTCCTGTAACTAATACTTTCGACATATTCCCTGATGGATATTTTGGTGTCCAATAACTATTGGTTTGATTATTTTGTGGCGTGTACATAAAGAGGTTGTTTTCTTCACAAACTCTCAACCTCAACCTCAACCTCAACCTCAACCTCAACCTTAGTCTCAACCTCAACCTCAGCCTCAACCTCAACCTCAGTCTCAACCTCAGTCTCAACCTCAGTCTCAACCTCAACCTCAACCTCAGCCTCAACCTCAGTCTCAACCTCAACCTCAAAACCCTTTAACCCTCAATTTCTCTTTTTGCGGCATTGGTCATCAGTTGCATTTTGATTTGTGGGGGTAGCAAGGCCAGCAAAAATTTATTAATGTAATTGCGCTTGCCCACAATTATATAGGGCTTCCTTTTCAGCATTTTGCGAATACTCACCTTGGCAGCTTTTTCAGGCGTTACCAGGCCAATTTTGCCTAAGAGACCTTGTTTCTCAATACGCCCGGTAATTTCCGCGTTGGTTTTCATCGGACCCGGAAGCACAACGCTTACGAATACAGAAGTTCCTTTTAATTCCTGGCAAAGCGCTCTGGAGAAATGCTGAATGTAACGTTTGGTGGCCGAATAAACGGTTTTAAATCCAATAGGACTAAAGGAGGCCATACTGGAAACATTCAGGATGTAGGACTCATCCTGCCGGAGTAAATTGGGCAACAATTGATGGGTAATTATCGAAGTTGCCATAACGTTTATTTGTATTAGATTCTCAATGTATCTCAAATCGCTTTTATGAAAGCATTGGGTACCTCCGGTTCCTGCATTGTTTATCAAAATGTTGATATTAAATTTATTGTTGGCCCATTCTGTCATTTTAAGGAGTTCGTCACGGTTGGTGAGGTCGGCTTCGTAAGTTTCGGCATCCACTCCCAAATGGCGGCATTGGGCTGCAGTTTGTTCAATATTTTCGCCAGGCAACGCGACCAATATTACATTGAAATGCTGCTTGCTTAATTCGAGTGCCAACAGCTTTCCAAAACCCTGACTTCCTCCGGTGATTAGAGCGTAATGACTTTTTTTTCTCATCAATTTTCTAATTTTTTCAACCATCTGGTGTTTTTCTCGTCTAGTTTATTGAAGAAATTACGATAACCGGGAATTTCTAAATCTGTTTTTTTCAGTGCTGATTTCAGATGAAAGGGTTTGTTTTCGGGTTGTCACTTTTTTCCTTTTACATGGATAATATTCGTGATAATGCAAAACCCGAATATAACGATTTATTTGTTCAGGCACATTTTTGTTTGGAATGATTTTGCTAACTTACAAAGCAAAATATCTAACCTTTAAAGTTTTTCAAATTATGAAGAGAAATGTATTTTTTATTTTGACATTCGCTCTTATGCTTTTCACCGGGTGTGGAAGCCAGGGAGCAGATAAGTCAAATAACCCCGGTGGCATCTCTGATGTTGAGGAGATTAGTGATGAAGCCGCTGATTCGATTTCCGCGAAAATAGAGGAAACCCGAACGGAACTGGACCAAAAAGTGGAAGAGGTCGACGCGGCCCTTGAGAAAATCGAATAGTTTTTCGATGAAAAAGAGTGTGTTTTGGTTCCTAAACCTGAATTTTTTTTTTTAACTAACTTTTATTCCAATGAGGATATTGTATTTTATATTAATGCTGTTTATAATGACTTTTTCCGCTTCACTTACTTTTGGTCAGGGAAATAGCGACAAAGGACTTAACAAGGTACAGCAGAAAGCCAACAAAGAAAAAGCGATAGTTGAGCAGACTGAAGATTCAATCAAAGGTGATTCAGAGGGTGATTCTTCTGAAGGCTGGCTGAAGAAAGAAAGAAAAGAAAAAGGGGAAAAATCCAATGGCAAAAACTCCCGCGAAAAAATGTCAAAAATGGAGAATGGAAATGCCTTTGGAAAAGAGAAAGAAGGTATGACCGGACGTGAATTTGGGCAGGAACGCGCACGCGAGGCTCGCATGGAACATCAAAAGAATCTGAACGAGTCCATTAAAAAAGGGAAGGAAAAATCAATTGAAGCCAGAGAAAGAATTCTTGTCGCTGAGGAAAAGAATGAGAAGGAATTTAAAGCCGGAGATATTTCTGAAGAGGAATATGAAAGTAGAAAAGAAAAAATAGAGGAGGCCCGCGAGAAAGTTGATGAACTTGAGGAGGATTTGAAAGAAGCCGAAGAAGAGAAAATTGAAAAAGCAGAGGATGCTGATGAAGAAGCTGCCGAAGCTGCTCGTGAGGCAGAAGAAGACATTGAGAATTGATGGGGCCTTCCCAATGAAAGCCTGAATAAGTCAGGCCAGAATATCATCCCTGCTTTGTAGTTGCTGTTTGCATCTGCAAAGCAGGTTTTTTTTGTGACGTTTGTTGGCTCAACCATTTCAACAGCTTGTGAATTATTTTTTATAAATGATTGGTCTTTGGTTTAAACTCAGTGAGTCAACATTATACTAACCTCCAGCCTCTAAAATACGAACCAACTAACGAATGTGAAAAAATGAACTTTTAAAAGAACATTTTCTCCTTATATATCGTATGCTATACCATTGCATTTTAAAAATTAAATCTTACATCTCTTGTTTAGAGCCGTTACCATATTCTTCATGCTGTTATTAAACTATCCTTTATGGATGTGTGGTAACGGACAGGAAATGGATCTGGATGAAAACCCTAATATAACGTCTTTGTCGTATCCTCAATGGCAAGATTCAGTAATTCATGTGATAGGGGATCATAATTATGCTCCGTATGAGTTTCTTAATGAAAACGGGCAGCCGGATGGATTTACCATAAACATTATTAAGGCGGTTGCTTCGGTTTTGAAACTCAATATTGAAATTGAGTTGAAACCATGGGGAGAGGTCAGAAAATCTGTTGACCAGGGAGATTTTGATGTTGTTTCCGGAATGTACAAAACGGCCGAACGGGAAAAAAAGGTTGATTTTACCATTCCTCATTTTATCAGTTCTTATTCTCTTTTCGTGCGAAAGGGGACTAAAATCAGCATAGATGAAGATTTTAACAATAAAGTGGTCCTGGTTCAGGAAGGAGACCTGGGGCACGATTATATGAAGGAAAAACATCCCCGGGTAAGATTGATAACGTTTACCGATTTTGGAGACTTGTTTGTTGCACTTTCTGAGGGTCTTGGCGATTGTGCTTTACATTCCCGGCTTCAGGGATTAAGGTTTCTTAAAAATAGTAATATTGATAATGTTAAGGATTCGGGAAAGGCTGTAATTCAACAAAAATATTGTATTGGAGTACCCGAAGGCAGAACAGAATTGCTGGCCATCTTAAATGAAGGTCTTAGTATCATAAAAATCAATGGAACCTATGATCGTATTTATCAGGAATGGTTTGGTGTGTACGAAAGCGAAATTGTTTCCTGGAAAAGTGTTGCGAAGTATGTCCTTTGGATTATTCTTCCCCTGATTTTTCTTGTAATTGTTTTTGTTATCTGGTCTTATACTTTAAAAAAGCAGGTTCGTAAAAGCACTCTGGATCTGCAGTATGAATTGCAAAGAAGGCAGGCAGTTCAAAAAGAACTGGAACAGTTTCAGCGGCAGCTGGAAGAGCAAAATCAGCAGTTGGTTCAGAGAAACGAACGAATTGTAAATATGAATGAAGAGCTTAAAACCGCAAAATTGCTGGCCGAAAAAAATGATAACCTCAAAACTGCTTTTTTGGCAAATATGAGTCATGAAATCCGAACGCCCATGAATTCTATTATCGGGTTTTGTGAATTGCTCGAAATAGAGGCTGAGGAGCCAACGGTGCAGAAATATACCGGCATTATTTCGAACAGTGCCCAAAGGCTGATGCGACTACTGGATGATATTATCGATATTTCTAAAATTGAAAGCGGGGTAATTGGGTTTTCAATTTCTCAGGTAAGTTTAAAATCGATTGTCAGTGAGCTGTATGATCAATATTATTTAGCCGCCACCACCAAAGGCTTTGACCTGGTGGTACAGGCAGACCCGAAATGCGAAGCTCTTTTATTGAACACCGATCTAAATCGCTTGATGCAGGTTTTGAATAATTTACTAAATAATGCTTTTAAGCATACCGATGTCGGTTTGGTGGTTTTGGGATGTAGTAAACAAGACAATTATTTAAAATTCTGGGTGTCTGATACAGGAAGAGGAATTCCGGAAGAGGATTTGCCCCATGTTTTTGAAAGATTCTACCAGGCAGGAAATCATCAGGCAGGAGGTACTGGTCTGGGACTATCTATTGCCAGAAGAATCGTTGAATATTTGGGTGGTGAACTGGGTGTCGAAAGTATAGAAAATGAGGGAAGTGTATTTTGGTTTACACATCCTTTAAACCTAAATTCCGACAGAAATTAAGAGGATGAATATTATTTAAACCGCATAAGAAACCTTAGACAGGAAAAAGGGATTAAACCATATAAGGCATTTAAGTTGAGTTCTTCTCAACGAAAGGTTGTTACTGGTGGCTTTTCCTTTTTCGTCCAAAAAAGTACTCTTTAATTCTGTTTTTCAGTTCCATTAGCAGTGGTTGAGCCCATTCGGTCACCAGTGACGGAATCAATCGTACCGGGTGCAAATAATACCCAATTTCCAACATACGAATTTCCAGTTGTTTTTCACTGTATTTGACTTTATACGCCAGGTGGGTTTTTTGCGCCGTTAGATCTTTGAAACTTTTGATGTGGCGGTAGTCATTATTTTTCTTAGGCTTTTTCATAAGTTACAATTCATTGTTTGGTTCGATAATCCCTTTTTAAAATATTGGCCATAATTCCGTATTTTCCGGTTAATCCGAGTCATCATCAAATTTGGGAAACATTAATTCAATGAATCTTTGCACAACGTGTCGTTCAATAAGCTGTTTTCTCAAAAACCAGAAAATCAATGCTGCGATTAAAAACAGGCCACCCATGGCAGCAAATCCAAGTGCATAAGAGTCGAGCCAGGAGCCAAGTACCAAACCGGCAGCAATGGAGAAAAACATAAAAACAAAGAAAAACAGATAGAGCATAACTGTCTTGGTCATGAAACTGGAAAAAAACCGTGACATCTCACCGGCTATGTGCAATTTTATCAAATCAACACGGATTTGCACATATTCTTCAAGTTCATTTTTGAGCTCATCAAGTTCGCTGGTAATACTTTCTTTCATAAGAATAAAATTTGTCTAAGCTATAGGTCTTATGGGATTCGCGATTCGATAATCCACACCTTCTTTTTCGTGTTGGAGAACGGAAACTTCACTGTCGTGTCGTCGTTCGGTGTTTTGAAAATATGCAATTTGAGAAATTTTCCTAAAATAAAAAAGTTGTTCTGGTAAAGAACAACTTTTTTGATGGTTTCTTTTGTTTTTTTTATTTCGCTTTTTCAGGAGCTTTTCGATATTCCTCCATCAGTTTTTCAATCCGGGTTTCCAAATCCTGAACTCTTTTGCGGGCGTCTTCTTTCATTTCGCTTCCTTTTTCTTTAAGCTTTACCCGCATTTTGTCCAGTTCCTCTTCCAACTCATCAATCTTAATTTTTATCTGACGACGAGTATCTTCTCCTGTCTGAGGCGCATACAAGAGTGCAAGTGCAGCTCCGGCAGTAGCACCCAATATAAGTCCTCCTAAAAATAATCCGGTATTCTTCATAATCTATTGGTTTTTACAATTCAACATTCAATTATTTAAATATAGAGTTTTTTTTTGAAAATGTCAAACGAGCTTGAGCGGAAATCGTTTATGAGATAACCAATTTGAAGAAGGAATTGTTTGGATGAAACCGGAAAATTGAATTAATTGATCATAATTTAATGAGAACAGGTTTAACATTATTTTAGTCTGATGCATTCAACGATTGTTTTATCTTTGAGTCTGCTACGAAAAGAAGTGTTTTTGTCAAAATCGGGAGCAGAAGATTTCTTAAATGTCGTTAACTGGTTGTTGGTAAGGAGGTAATGGTTTTCTGTATCGAAGATATTGGCAACCAGGAACCTTTTCCTAGCAGGCTCATCTTTACCATTCAAAATAATATTGTTATGCCCAATCTGAATAAGCCTATTACTTCACCAGAAAGAAAAGATATATTACAAAGCTATAAAGCTTTACTTGAAGTATCTGAACCAATTATCCACCAGGGTGATGTGAAAATGATTCGGGAGGCCATTGCTGTATCTCTTCAAAAAGGCAGGAATATCAGGCGCATTTCAGGTACTCCGGCACTGTTGCATTCTTTGGAAATTGCCCGTATTGTCGTTGAAGAAATTGGTCTGGGACGTACTTCTCTTATATGTTCTTTGCTTTACGACGTGCTGCGGAATGGCGAAATAACCCTGGAAGAGATCCGCGAACAATTCGATGATCATGTGGTACTGATAATGGAGGGCTTGTCAAAGGTTGCGGATCTATACAACAGAAATACTTCCATAAAAACTGAGAATTTCCGCAAGTTGCTGCTCACCTTCGCTCAGGATGTAAGAGTGATCCTGATAATTGTGGCCGATAGGCTGCGTACGATGCGTACCTTGGATCGCTACGACCAGCAGAGTCAGGAAAGTATTTCTGCCGAGGTTGCTTATCTCTATGCCCCAATGGCTCATCGTCTGGGACTTTATACCATTAAGTCGGAGATGGAGGATTTGGTAATGAAATTTTCCAATCGTGAGATGTATAGGTTTATTGCCAAAAAACTGAATGAAACCAAGCGGGCAAGAGACAAGTATATCCGGGAGTTTATTGCTCCGCTGAAACAGGAATTGGATGAGCAGGAGCTCAATTTTGACATCAAGGGACGTACCAAAACCATCAATTCCATCTATCACAAAATGCGGAAGCAAAATGTTGAATTTGAACAGGTTTACGACCTTTTTGCTATACGCATTATTGTCGATACAGATATTAAAAAAGAGAAAGCTGAGTGTTGGAAAGTCTATTCAATTGTCACCGATAAATACCAGCCCAATCCCAGTCGTTTGCGTGACTGGCTGTCGGTTCCAAAAAGCAATGGCTATGAGTCGTTGCATACCACCGTATTAGGGCCTAACCACAAATGGATAGAGGTGCAAATACGAACCAAAAGGATGGATGAGATTGCGGAAAAAGGTCTCGCGGCTCACTGGAGATATAAGGGAATCAAAAGCGAAAGAGGATTGGATCAGTGGCTGACCAATGTTCGGGAAATTCTTGAAAATCCAGAGGTTAATGCAGTTGATTTTATTGATGATTTTAAGCTTAACCTTTACGATGAGGAGGTGTTTGTTTTTACACCTAAAGGAGATCTCCGCCGATTACCTAAAGGAGCTACTGTTTTGGATTTTGCATTCGATATTCATTCCGAAGTTGGTAAGAAGTGTGTGGGAGCCAGGGTCAACCAGAAAAATGTTTCTATTAAGTATGCGTTGCGAAATGGCGACCAGGTGGAAATCCAGACTTCTTCTAACCAGGAGCCCAAACGCGATTGGCTGAGTGTGGTCAGCACTTCCAGAGCGCGTACCAAACTCAAACAAGCACTGCGGGATATTGAATACAAAGAGGCAGAGATAGGACGCGAAATGCTGGCCCGAAGGTTGAAAAACTGGAAGATGGAATTGACTGATCAGCTTATCGGCCAACTGGTGAAGTATTTTCGTTACAAATCGGTGCACGACTTCTTCAGAGACATTGCTGAGGATAAGTTAGATGCCGTGGCGGTTAAAGAATATATTCTCAAGGACCGGGAAAAAGAAAAAGAACTTGCCGGAAGCCAGTTGGCCGGAAGAAGTGCAGAAAATTTTGTTACGCCAGCCGAAAAAGAAGAGGAAACTGCTCAGGATGTTTTGTTAATTGACAAAAATCTGAGTAATGTAAATTTCCAGCTTGCGAAGTGTTGTAATCCCATATTTGGAGACGATATTTTTGGTTTTGTGGCTGTTTCCGGAGGCATTCGAATTCATCGAAAAAACTGTCCCAATGCCCCCGATATGCGCAAAAAATACGGTTACCGTATCGTTCCGGCCCGATGGACAGGCGAAGCCGGTGGTTCATATCTGGCTGCCCTGAAAGTCACCGGTGAAGATGATATTGGTATTGTAACTAATATTTCTCAGGTGGTTTCAAAAGATATGGGGTTGAAGATGCGGTCCATCAATGTGAACTCGCACGATGGTGTGTTTGAGGGAACACTTTCGGTGTTTGTGAATAACAAGCAGCTTCTCAATACTTTGATGAAAAAGATTAAAAGCATCAGAGGGGTCTTTGACGTTTCCCGGTTCGATGCAGTTTGACCGCTGCAGCGGGTGTAAGATTTGAGTCCCCTTCTTGATTTTTTCATCTATCTTTTTTACCTTAATGCAAGATAACGCTTAAAAATCTAAGCTATGAAGGACGAAAAAATTATAACACTGGCCACACGTACTTATGAACATGCACACATTGTTCGTTCACTTCTTGAATCCGAGAATATTGAGTGCTTTCTGGAAAATGTGAACCTTCTTCAGGGGGCGGTTTCTGAAGGTGTCAAGATAAGGATTCGGGAATCGGACCTTGAAAAGGCGGTGCAAATAATGGAGGAAGTGGAAAAGCCCGAACTGCTCAAAGCTGAAGAACGCAAAAGAGGCCGTCCTGCCCGTGCACGTATTTTATTACCGGTCGATTTTAGTGATTATTCATCTAAGGCTGCTGAGATGGCTCTTGATTGGGCTGCCCGTCTGGGTGCTGAAATCACCGTTTTACATGTATTCTATAATCCGGTTATCAATACGCTTCCTTTTACCGAAGCTTATGTGTATGATACCAGTATGGATGAGATGCTGATTGACCTGGAGGAAAAAGCCAAAGAGGATATGAAAGGCTTTATGGGCCATTTGAAAAAGCTCAAAGCCGAAAAAACAATTGAAAACCTGACTGTGAAATCTAAACTTCTTCGTGGTGTTGCTGAAGATGAAATCATCCATTTTAGCGAGGAATACCAGCCCACCGTTATTATTATGGGTACCAGAGGTAAGGATCGAAAAGCTTCCGACCTGATTGGAAGTGTGACAGCTGAGGTAATGGAGGGAGCAAAAGTCCCGGTGCTCGCAGTTCCTGAAGATTTTATTTATCAGGGCATCGATAAAATGAAGAAAGTATTGTATGCCACTAATTTTGAGGAATCGGACTTTGTGGCCCTGGATAAACTGGAAAAACTGGTGAAGCCCTTGGATGTATCCATAACTTTTGCACATGTTTGTGAAAAAACTTCCGCTAAATGGGACAATCTTAAAATGGAAGGGTTGAAAAAGTATGTGTCTGAAAAATTTCCGGGAACAAAAATTGAATTCGACCTGGTGAAAAATGAAGATTTTTGGGTTGGGATGGAGAGTTATGTCAGGAATAAAGATGTTGATATTATTAGTTTGACAACTCACCGGAGAAATATTTTTTCAAGGATTTTTAATCCCAGTGTAGGCAAAAGAATGTTGTTTCATTCTACAACACCCCTGCTGGTATTTCATGCCAGGTAGGTAGCTGATGTGAAAAATGATTTTTGATATTTTTAAAGCCTGTCTTGTTTAATGCTTTGCCTGCAAGACAGGCTTTTTTTTTCTTAAAAAGCCATGGTTTCATTTCGATGGAACTTCTGACTGATCCTTTAATGGTGACGGAAAAAAGCAAAAAAATATTACATTCGCATAGCATCCAAAGGAAGTCATGAAATAAAAATGACCTCAATCAGGAATTGAGTAACTATATTAATCAGGGAGTCAATGAAATGTACTCCTGAATAAAGAAAGCTGGAATGAAAGGATTTGCAAGTGACAATAATTCAGGAGTGCATCCTGATGTAATGAGCGCAATACTTGAAGTAAACACAGAACATGCTGTCGGTTACGGAGGCGATGAGGTAACTGCCCGGGCAGAAGCACTTTTTCAAAGATTTTTTGGAGAAAAATCTAAAGTTTTTTTTGTTTACAATGGTACCGGAGCCAACGTCATTGCCCTGCAGGCGATGACTCGTCCCTTTAATGCCGTTATTGCTTCCGAGACGGCCCATATTAATGTGGATGAATGTGGAGCGCCCGAAAAACACTCCGGTTGTAAGATGCTGACAATAAAAACCCCCGACGGAAAACTAACGCCGAAATTGATTCAACAACACTTGCATGGTTTCGGATTTGAGCACCACTCACAACCGGGGGTGGTTTCCATTACTCAATCTACCGAGATGGGAACTTTGTACACGGTGGAGGAGTTGAAAAAACTTTCAGATTTTGTGCACACCAATGGTCTGTTTCTCCACATGGATGGTGCCCGGATTTCTAACGCTGCTGCAGCCCTTGGGTGCGATTTCAGAGAGATAACTACCGATGTGGGTGTTGATGTGCTATCGTTTGGAGGTACCAAAAACGGACTGATGTTTGGGGAAGCGGTGGTGTTTTTAAATCCTGATTTTGCCGGCCACGCCAAATACATTCGTAAACAAACCACCCAGCTTCACTCTAAAATGCGCTACATAGCTGCTCAGTTTGAGGCCTTGCTGGCCAATGAGTTGTGGCGGAAAAATGCAGAACATTCCAATCGTATGGCAACTCTTCTGGCCCAGGAATTGGAAGCTGTTAAGGAGATTCAGCTGACTCAGAAACCCGAGGTTAACGGGGTTTTTGCCATTGTTCCTTCGCATATCATCCAACCTTTGCAGGAGAAGTATTTTTTTTACATGTGGGATGAAGCAAGAAATGAGGTGCGCTGGATGACTTCCTTCGATACCAATGAGGACGAGATTAAAGGGTTTGTGGCCGAAATAAAGAGATTGTTACAATAAACAACAGCCAAGAGCCAAGAGCCAACAGCCAAGAGCTAACAGCCAACAGCTAAGAGCCAAGAGCTAAGAGCCAAGAGCCAACAGCTAAGAGCCAAGAGCTAAGAGCTAAGAGCTAAGAGCTAAGAGCCAAGAGCTAACAGCCAAGAGCTAACAGCCAAGAGCTAACAGCCAACAGCCAAGAGCTAAGAGCTAACAGCCAACAGCTAAACTATTTGTTATGACCAGTATGTCCGAACATCAGATAAAAGCAGAGCGGAAAAAGATACTTTATAGTGCCGTTTTTCCGATGCTTCTGCTGTTGCTGATGTTTCTGGCGCATTCTGTTCAGGCATTGGAAGAGACTCATTGGTTTTTTCTGGGGGTAAAGCCTTTGTCGGTCGAAGGATTGCCAGGAATTTTGTTATCTCCTTTTATTCATGCAGACTGGGGCCATTTGGGTGCCAATGCCGGTCCCTTTCTTGTGCTGACATCCGTTTTGTTTTACGTTTATCGCGACATCGCACTGAAGGTGTTTATCTGGATTTATGTGCTGGCAGGAATCTGGTTGTGGTTTGGCGCCCGCGATGCCTGGCATGTGGGAGCAAGTGGTTTGGTTTACGGGATTGCTTCGTTTCTCTTTGTGAGTGGCATTATTCGCAATTATGTGCCCCTGATTGCTTTATCTATGATGGTC
>NZ_JADQBH010000186.1 GCF_016278715.1 Marinilabilia sp.
GACGCTCTTCCGATCTTGGTGTGGTATGGAGGTACCCTGATTCTGGCTGATCCTGATTCCCTGAATGCAGCTGAGTTCCTTGCTTACCTTGGTATTTTTTACCAGATTATTAATCCTGCCAAAGCTTTTTCCAAGGCGATGTACAGTATTCAGAAAGGAATGGCTGCTTACGACAGGATTGATGATATCCTTAGTGCCAATGTGGCTATCCAGGAAAAAGATAATGCTCACAGCATCAATGAAGTCGCCGGTGGTGTTGAATACCGGAATGTTACCTTCGCTTACAATGAGGCACCGGTTCTGAAAAATGTAAATGTCAACATTCCAAAAGGGCAAACCATTGCTTTGGTAGGACAGTCGGGGAGTGGTAAATCTACATTTGTTGACTTGCTGCCGCGATTTTATGATGTATTGGAAGGCTCCATTCTGATTGACGGGCAGGATATTCGTGACCTGAAAATTCATGATCTCCGTGACCTGATGGGTAATGTAAATCAGGATGCCATTTTGTTTAATGATACCATTTATAACAATATTGCCTTCGGGGTGGACGATGCTACCCCTGAAAAGGTGGAAGAGGCGGCCCGGGTGGCCAATGCGCATGATTTTATTGTCTCTTTCGACAATGGTTATGAAACCATCGTTGGAGATCGTGGCGGTCGGCTTTCGGGAGGACAACGTCAACGTATCAGTATTGCCCGTGCGGTACTTAAAAATCCTCCGATTCTGATTCTCGATGAAGCTACCTCAGCACTGGATACCGAATCGGAAAAGCTGGTGCAGGAAGCCCTGGAAAACCTGATGGCCCACAGGACTTCTATTGTTATTGCTCACCGTTTGTCAACAGTGCGTAATGCCGATTGTATATATGTATTCCATGAAGGTGAAATTGTGGAGACCGGCACGCATGATGAACTGATTTCCATGAAGGGGATTTATCAAAAACTCAATGATTTGCAGATGAGATAGTTTGTTTGAGCAATTTCTGTAACTCTTGTTTTGTTTTTTCGTATCGTCAAAAGTAAAAAGTCTTTGCAAGAAAACACTAACTACTGCGTTATTCTCGTTTTTGAATCAGTTATCCCGAAGTGGCTTTTGTAAGGTTTTTATCCTAAAAACCAACAAAAAGCAAAATCGGGACTCTTAGGATTCAAAAACTTCGAAAGCCTTGTATTTGGCGCTTTCTTATCAAAGACTAAAAAAACCTTAGTTTTCTTGCTGGCACTAAATAGGTGTGTGAAGATGAGACGATTTATAATTTTTGTGTTTTTCTTTATTGTCGGGATATCAAGCGGTTTGTTGAAAGGACAAACTCCTGAAAACTGGGATTTTCCCGAAAAGTACGATTCCCTGGTTGTTTTTCTGAGTGACAGTCTTGATGATATTCTTGATGTTAAAATTAAGGTAAAGGAAAAACGTATTGGAACAACCATGGCCATGCGGCCTTCATTCTTCTCCTTCTTTAAGAAACCTGAAAATCGCACCTATGTATTGTGTATCAATAATCGCGAGAATTTTTCAGGTATTTTGTTTCGTGATGTTCCTCACGAGGCCCGGATTGGGCTGATTGCTCATGAATTCATGCATGTGCGCGATTATCAGGAGCGTGGTTTTGGTGGACTCGTGGAACGGGGATGGCAGTACCTTTCCAAAAACGGCAAACAAAAATTTGAGCACGAAATTGATCAGATGGTTATTGATGCCGGATTTGGGTTTTTTCTCTACTATTGGAGTGCTTATGTCCTCGAAGAATCAGATGTTGACGATAAATATCGTGAGTTTAAAAGACGCGTGTATATGAAACCAAAATTAATCCTGACAGAATTGAATAAGCTGGGAGAGATTGAGGTAATGTAGGGGGGAATAAAAGACAGATCATTGGATTCAAAGATGCCGGAAGTAAGAGGAATTATATAATTCTGATATCCTGAGTTTTATAAATGATTGTGGCTGTAGTTTAATTATGCGTTTTTGTCATTAGAGATTGCTTCGGGTATGGCCCTCGCAATGACCAAATCTTCGGGTAACAGAGAAGAGTTGGCAGATGGCAGGGCAGTTTCTTAGCCCTGCCATCTGCCAACCTCTTCCATATAAAAGTGAAAGAGCGTCAATGCGATCCCGATGAGGCACGAGACCGGGAGAAGCCATCTCTAAAAATACACACGCGACTATAAACTTAAGCCATGATTCTTCGCAATTATTTAGTCTGCCATAAGATCGTCGAAAGCATTTGATTTACTCTGAATGTGTTATGACTATTCTTTGGCTGTTATTTCAATATTGGATCTTCATTCAGACATCAACCCTTCCTGAAATTAAAAATTCGCCAGCACATCAGCAATATGCAAAGTTTTAATGGGAAGCTCGTTCTTTTTGATGTAACTCTCAATATTAATCAGGCACGAGGCTTCCGTGGAAACAATGAATTCTGCTCCTGTGGATAATGCATTTTCTACTTTCTGTTCCACCATTGCTGCGGATACCGGAACAAACTTCACCATGAAAGTTCCGCCAAAACCGCAACAGGTTGTGTTGTCAGGTAGTTCCCGCAATACCAACCCTTCCACATTTGCCAATAATTTCCGGGGTTCATCTTTCAGCCCATACTCCCTCAAGGCAGAACAGCCATCATGAAATGTAACTTTGTGAGAAAACGAGGAACCTAAATCTTCTATCCCGAGCGTATTAACCAGAAAGTCGGTAAATTCAATGATGTTTCTGCCTACTCTTTCCACATCTGCTTGTTTCTCTGGTTCATTTTGGAATAACTCCCGGTAATGATTTCGAACATAACCTGCACATGAAGCAGAGGGTACCACAATGAGACGGTCGTGGGGAAAGTCTTTTAGAAATTTTTCGGCAATTTTTCGCGAGTGATTCCAGTATCCGCTGTTAAAAGTGGGCTGGCCGCAGCAGGTTTGATTTGGATTGTATTGAACCTGGGCTCCTGCTTTTTCCAGAACTTTAACCACATTCCAACCGGTTTTTGGATATAGTTGATCGATAAAGCAGGGAATAAAAAGATCTACGGTCATATTTTTTATTTGTCTTTGATACAAATTTAATGTTTAGCGCGAATAATACTGCGTTCAGCAAGGTATAAATATCTGAGTCATTTTTTCTATTTGATAGAAACTGAGCCTGAAGGGCTCTTATGTTTATAGTTGTGTGCAACAATATAAAATATCGACACTGAAGGTGTCGTATACTTTAGTAATTGTTAGAAATGTCTTTTTTCATTAAAGATTGCTTCGGCCATTGGGCCTCGAAATTACTGAACCTATTCCATATAAAATAGTTAAAGGGGGTCGAATTCCGACTTAGGGAAAGCAATCTCAATCTTTTTGCCGGATACCAACTATTTAAAACCTAAAAAAAAGAATCAGTGTGTTGGTGGCGAGTTGTTTATAAAAGAATTATTTTATAATTTAACCATCCAAAACTATACCCCATGAGAAAAATTTACTGCTTTTTACTTTCGTTTTGTGTGTTTGCACTGATGTCGCAACAACTTTACGGCCTTGATGTATCCGGTTCTATATCCACAGCGACCAACTGGGGCCCGGAACAAGTAAACGTAACAGATGATTTAAGTATTTCTGCATCTGTAACTATTGCTGCCGGTACCAGAATTGTTGTTGCTGACCAAGTTAAGATAACGGTTGATGCCAACGGTAGCATTCTGGCAAACGGAGCCACAGGGAATGAAATTGTTTTTACAGCTGCGACTCCTTCGATGGGTTGGCCAGGAATCTATTTTAACAGTGGTGTCGGGGATGATGTTCTTTCATCATTTGAATACACAAGGTTTGAGTATGGAAAGGCCGATGGAACTGAGGTTGAAGAAACATCAGGAGGGGCTGTGTATCTCAAATATCATTCTAATGTTGTATTTCGTAATTGTACTTTTGAAAATAATGAGGCGAAATCCTATGGTGGCGCAATTAATTCTGCCTATTCCCAACTTGTTCTTGAAAACTGTGTTTTTATTTCAAACCTAACAAACGAGTTTAATGGTGGAGGTGCCATTCATATCGTTAACTCAGATGGACATGAACTGAAGATAGAAAATTGTTCTTTTTATAATAACAATTCCCATACAGGCGGGGCAATACATGCTGAGTTTGCCGGTGGGTTAACTGTTTCTGGTTCTGTTTTTGCCAATAACGAATCCAATTACGGAAGTGCCGTAACCATCAGTCAGTCATCTTCGAATAATATTTCGTTTATCTCAAATACTTTTGTCAATAATCTGGCAAATAACTCTTCAGGAGCAGTACTTAATGTTTCTTCCTACACGGAGAATTTTTTGTTTGTCAATAACATCATTTACGGTAATGAAAATGGTTCAGGTAACCCTGCGGCTATTGATTTTGTTAGCGAGCCTTATGTTCCGGTTTTCAGGAATTGTTTGATTGAAGGTGGCCTGGCTTCTGTTACCGGTCTGCCCCTGGACTATACCTGGACCGGGATGGTTGATGGTGATCCGGAATTTGTGGCTCCGTCGGGTGGAACCGGACTCTTTGCCGACGGGAATATTGCCAATTGGCAACTTAGCGAACAATCCCCTTGTATCAATTCAGGCACGGAAGATGCATCCGGATTAGGTTTGCCGTTGACCGACCTGGCAGGAAATGCCCGCATTCAACAGGGGCGAATAGATAAAGGAGCTTTAGAGAGTGCTTTTGTGTCAACTGTCATGGCTGAGAGGCCTGATAATACGGGTTTTAAAATATGGTACCGTCACGATGCAGGTCAAATAGTTGTAAGTACTGATAATACAACCCGGTTTACTGGAGTATTATACAACATTACCGGTGCATTGGAAGTAGATAAACGCCCTGGAAATTATCAGAATCACATGACTTTTTTGACCTCTGGGTTGAGAAAAGGTATTTATGTGGTCACTTTACTTGGACAAAATGGAAAGGTGTTGAATATTTCCAAAATTGTTCTTAATTAAGGTTTCATATCTACCGAATCAAATACCTTAACATTTTCCCAAAGTTGCTCGTTATGCTTAACAAAATCGAGATGAATAGGATGTTTCTGATAAATATCCTGGTCTTTTTTGCTGTTAAAAATTACCATTAAGGAATATGAATAGGAATGATCCACCACATCCCGTTCTTCGGTTGATGCCGGAACACCGAGGTGAAAGTTCTTTATCTCATCAATAGTCACCAGTTTTTTCAGAGCTTTCTCAAATTGCTCACGGGTTTTGCTATCCTCCGGGTTTTTTAACCAGAAATAGACATGATGAATCAGGATATTTGATAGTGGTTTCATGGATTTCTGCGCTTTGAGTGAGTAAGATGATAAACCAACCAGACTAATTGTTGCGGCTACCTTTTTCAGAAATGTTCGTCTGTCGCTCATGGTAGTTGTGAATTAATTATCCATATCTAATCGGGAAACAAGTTATTCTTTCTCAAAAGTAGCAACTTTGTGTTAGTGAACCTCTGCTTTTAAGTAATTTTTATTGATGAGCAGTCGAATCAGGAATAAACTCCATTGAGATACTGTTCACGCAATGTCTGGTGTTCTTTTGGGTAAAGCCTTCTCCCAGGAAAACATGACCCAAATGTGCTCCACATTGCGCACAGGTGATTTCGGTGCGACGTCCGTCTGCATCGGTCTGGCGTTTTACCGCCCCTTCAATTTCATCATCAAAGCTTGGCCAGCCGCATTGTGCATCAAATTTATCACTGCTATGGTAAAGATGTGCTCCGCAACGTTTGCAGGTATAGATGCCTTTTTCTTCGTGCTGGTAATATTTTCCGCTAAAAGGCCTTTCTGTTCCTTTATTGATGATGACATGCTCTTCCTCGGGCGTCAACTGTTTAAAGTTGAAGCGTGTGCTGTCGTTTTGTGCCATAACTGAGCCTGTGAATATGATTAATAATATGGTTATTAATGCTTTCATGAGAGTGTTTGTTCGTTTCGGGTTTTGAGTTCAGAACTCAGAATTCTTCTGCCTTATATCCGGCTTCATTAAGAAGTTCTTTAACTTCATTGGGATCTCCTTCTGTCTCCACCGTCAGTATTCTGTCGGGACTCTCTAAATCAACACTCCACTTATTGATATTGTTTGATTTTTCAAGAAAAGGAGTTACGGTGTTGATGCAGCCGTTGCATTTGATGGTTGTTTTGAATTTAAGTGTTTTCATAATCTGTTTCTTTAAATGTTTATTACTATTAACAACACTCCGTCATCCCGAAGCTTCGGGATTAGAAGTGTCTGATAGTCAATGGTTTACATGGCTCGCAATATGATGCATAACTCTCTCATAATAAAAACTTTGCGTCATTGCGTCTTTGCGTTTATGTTTTTTTTAACGGACTATTGTATTAAAAATGACCTTATTTTACCTGGTTGCGGTGGGTTAAATTTTAGCCCTTTTGAGGCGCAGACTGTTGCTGACAACCGAAACTGAACTGAATGCCATTGCCGCACCTGCAATCATGGGATTCAGTAAGAATCCGGAGATTGGGAAAAGTACCCCAGCAGCAACCGGAATGGCCACTACATTGTAAAAGAATGCCCAGAAAAGGTTTTGACGGATGGTTTTCACTGTCTTGTCAGACAACCGCATTGCTTCTGGAATCTTCATCAGATCGGAAGAGGTAATGGTCATGGCGGCCACATCCATGGCAACATCGGCACCTTTGCCCATTGCAATGGACAGGTCGGCCAGCGCCAGGGCCTCGGAATCGTTGATGCCGTCGCCCACCATAGCGACAATTTTGCCTTGTTGCTGAAGTTCCCTGACAAAAGCTGCTTTTTCATTGGGCATCACCTGTGCTTTAAAATTTTTGATGTTTGTAGCATTGGCAACTGCTTTTGCTGTCTCCCGATTGTCTCCGGTGAGCATATAGACTTCAATGCCTTGTTTCTGCAGACGATTGATAGCATCCCTGGAGGAATCCTTGATTTTGTCTGCTATGGCAAGAATGGCAACCATTTCGTTATTTATTGCCATTAGAATGACCGTTTTTGCCTCGTTCTTTGCTGACAAAGAGTCGGAGACATTAATGTTGTGCTGAAACAACAGGGCTTCATTTCCAATAAGGATTTTTGTTTCACCGATTTCCGCACTGACACCGTTCCCTGAAAGATTCTGGAAATGATCAATTTGGTATTTTTCAATAGATTCACTTTTCTCAAGGTGCTGAATAATTGCTCCGGCCAGAGGGTGTTCTGAATGACTCTCCACAGCGTGAAGCATGCCTTCGATTTGTTGTTTGCTATGTTGCGGGGAAATTATCTCCATATTGGTCACCTCAGGTTTTCCTACTGTAATGGTGCCCGTTTTATCTAAAATCACAACATTGGTTTTGTGTGCTTTTTCAAGGCTGGTGGCGTCTTTGATCAGAATTCCTTTATTTGCGCCTTTTCCCACACCCACCATGATGGCCGTTGGAGTTGCCAGTCCCAATGCACAGGGGCATGCAATGACCAGAACCGAAACGGTTGCCAGCAGTGCCTGGGTAAGATATTCGGTTCCTCCAAATGTCATCCATACGATAAATGTGAGCAAAGCAGTTGCCATCACCGCCGGAACAAAGATGGAGGCCACTTTGTCAACCATTCGCTGTACAGGAGCTTTTGTTGCCTGGGCGTCTTGTACTGTTTTGATGATTTGAGCCAATACAGTATCGCCACCCACTTTTTCGGCTTTCATGCTGAAACTTCCTGACTGGTTCACAGTTCCTGTAAATACTTTTGCTCCTGAGCTTTTTTCCGCCGGCATGGATTCACCTGTCACTGTACTTTCATCCACAAAAGAGGAGCCATCCGTAACTTCTCCGTCCACAGGTATTTTACTTCCGGGTTTCACTCTTAAAATATCTCCTTTTTCTACAAGATGAATGTCTGTCTCTTTCCAGGAACCGTCATCGGCCAATTTGAAAACTTTCTTTGGTTGCAGCCCCATGAGTTTGCGGATGGCAGATGAGGTGCCTTCCTTGGCACGTTCTTCGAGCCATTTGCCCAGCATAATGAAAACGATAATGACCGCTGCCGCCTCGAAATAGACATGAGCTTCCAGTCCTTGAGAAATCCAGACTTCGGGGAAAAGCGTGTTGAAACTGCTAAAAAGATAGGCCATACCGGTACTAAGTGCCACCAGTGTGTCCATATTAGCGGCTCCATGGCGTGCCTGCTTAAAGGCATTGATGAAAAAGTGACGTCCAAAAACAAAAAGAACGGGAGTGGTCAAGGCCCACATGATGTAATTGGCGTAAGGGAGATTCATGAACAACATCCCTATCAGGAATACGGGGAAGGCTAAAACCCCAGCCCATATTAGCCGCTTCCGCGTTTGGATGCTTTTCTTACGACGGGTTTCTTCCATGGCTTCATCACTACTCTCTTTTTCATCAATAATCAGGTCGTAGCCCACCGATTGAATGGCCTTTTTAATTGCCGGAAGTCCAATGTTTTCAGGTACCCATTTCACTTTTACGGTGTTTTGGGCCAGGTTAACCGAGGCATCCAACACCCCCTGTTGAGCATTCAGCATACTTTCCACACTGGAAGAACAAGCCGCACATGACATCCCATCCACCGGAAGTGACTTTTCGCTGACTACCGGTTCAATGCCAACATGTTGAAGATTTTTAACGACTTTTCCCAGTGCTTTTGTGGCATTACTTTGAAATACAATTCGTTGGTTGTTGGGTTCCCAATTCCATGCCTCAACAGCATCAATGTCCTTAAAAGCTTTTGCCACCACTGATTCCTGAACATCACTGCTGGATGTTGCTATGGGAATTATCCATTTATTTTTTTTGTCGGGCATATCGTTGTTTGTTTTTATACAAAGATAATCCAAGGAGTGTGCTGGAGCTTTACACTATTTTCGGAAAAACTTACAGGGGGCAGGAGGGGTGTTAAACCACATAAGAAACATAAATGGTTGAACCATATCAGGCATATAAGAATTATGGGCTAAAAAAATTGAGGGTTTCTCCCGTAGAGAGACCCTCAATCAAAACCAGAATTTATAAGGCTTAAAATAAGTACTAACCAATGAAGTTTTAGCCAGCTTCAACTGGTTTCGTTGACTGTGATGTTTTGCCTATTGTAAATTATGTCGGCTTGAAGCTGGCTGTAATCAATTCGTATTGGTGTGTAAATCAACTAAATAATGTGAGGTTTTAAATCTTATTTGACCAATACCTTTTGATGATTTATAATGTATATGCCTCCTGGAATTCCATGAAATGCGTTACGCCCTTGCCGGATTTTAAGGGTTCTGATTATTTTCCCGGTCAGTGTGTAAACGGGGAAGTCTCCTTCTACGTGGCTTTGTGCGAACAAGACCCCGCTGTTGGAAAAGAAAACCAGTTGATTACTGGGGATTTTCCGAATAGCGGTGGGGGTGGCCCCAAGTATGTGGCTTAATCCTGCGGTGGTGTAAAATCCACCGTTCACGACATCGAAACCTACACTTGCCGGGGCCTGGTTGCTGCCATCGGTGAAAAGGACTTTCCAGTTGTTGATTGTTCCATCAAGCGTGAATTTGTAAATGTTGTTGCCCAGACTTGTGGTGACATCTCCCGGCCAACCAGAAGTAATTATAACCGTGTTGCCATTATCCTCGTAATAAATGTATGCATTGACGCTGCTTCCCCAATTGTCTGGAGCTTCAAAGAAAATTGCCTGCTCGTCCTCGTAAAGAACCGGCTCTGTGGGTTCTACAGGATCTTCGGTTGAGGCCAGTAGGGGCTCTGTTTCGTCCGGATAGGCTCCCGGATTGCTTTCCACCGGACTGCTTCCATAAAGATATTTGCCATCTTCTCCGATTTTCCCTGGAGCTGGTGTTTTTTGGGTTTCCAGAACGTAGGCCCTCATATTTCCCTGGCCGGAAGCAGAAACGGACAAAGTATTGTTGGAGACGGTTTTTACATCGCCGGTTACCACATCGGTGTAGGTTCCGTTCAGAACATCTGAAAAAGTTGCATCGCCTGAAATGGCGACGCACACATAACTGTCAGTCACCTCGTCGGTATATCTTCTTTTAAAAGCGATACCGGAACTGTTGATGTTTGCTGTTGAGTATTGTCCCTTGCGCAATGCAGGAACCGCCATGCGGATCTTGCTGAGTCGTTGAATGTGTTTTGCCAGCGGGTGTTGAAGAGTGACAGAAATGTTTCCCGATGCATTGGTGTAGTCAGCAAAATCGTTGACGGTGATGTCGCCTGAGATGTAACCTCCAAAATAGGCACGTCCCGATTCTTTGAGGGCGATGGTGGGGCCTCTGTCAATTGGATAGCCTTTCTTGAACTCAATTTCACTTCCGTAATAGATACAAGGGATGCCGCGAAAAGTGTACATCAGGGAAAGATTCTCTGCCCAGGTGCTCTGGGGTCTGGCAAACCGTTCTCCTTCAGGAGCCTGGTCCGGAGCGTAATCGTGCGAATCGACATACACCACATTAAACGTGGGATCGTTGTAGGTGTAGTCACCACCGGTTGCCACCCCAAAAGCACTGTGCGCACTCTCAAAATTCCAGTGCATGGGGAAATCAATAACATTGAGCCCCGAGTGCATGGAATAGTCGGGTGTGTGGTAGTCATTGCCATTTAGAAAAGCATTGTCCGAGGTGGGTTGGGTAGAGGTACTGGTGTTGTCGTTGAAATTGGTAATGCACGATTGCTGATTGATAAACGGAAACTCACCATCCGGTACATGAACGTCCAGATATTCTGTTGGATCATCGCTCCAGGTATAGGTTTTTGAATCTTTCCAGGTATAGAAAGGTGTTGACATGGCCGGAGTTCCACGGTACCAATAGTTGCGGTCGCGGGTACAAATTTCGGCAAACATAAAGAAGTTGTTGTTGCCCACTGCTTCAGCAGCAGCTCTGAACGCGGGATTCAATACTTCGTTTAATACCAGCCGGGAGATATGGCGTCCGGTATCAATCCGGAAACCGTCAACGCCCATTTCAATGAATTGAGAATAAGCCTGAATGATATAGTTGTAAACTATGGGGTTTTCGGTATTCAGATCTACGCAATCGCCTGCTATCTGAGCCCATTGAGAGGTGAGGTCGTCCCAGTTGAAATTTCCGAAATGATGGTAATAATTGTCAGAATCGTGATTTTGCCCGTCCGTGTTTTTCATCAAGGCCAGTCTTGCCTGGTATTGCTCTCCGGGAGTCAGGTTGTCATAATTATCTGGAAGTTTTCCCGGTATTTTTACCATGCAGGCATCAGGATTTGCTAAATCGGCGGTGTAATCTTTTTCGAACATGGGGGAGAGGAACGCTTCCCCGAAATTGCCGGTATGATTGAAAACCACATCCAGAATAATTTTCATATCCCGGTTGTGTACCTCATCAATGAGATCCTGAAAGAGTACATCGTCCGACTCGTAGCGTGGATCGACTTTTTCGAAATTCATGGCATGATAGCCGTGGTAATCATAGCCGCTGGCATTCTCAACTACTGGTGTTATCCAGATGGACGTAAATCCCAGTGCTTTAATGTAATCAAGCTTTTCGATTAGGCCTTTAAAATCGCCCCGCCATGCAGGATCGCCCTGGTTCATGCTTTTTCCGTCCCAGCATTGGACATTGTTTTCCGGGTCACCGTCATAAAAACGAGTCGTCATGACGAAGTAGATGGTTTCGTCGCGAAAGTCAGTTCGGGAAAAGTCCTGGCTTAAGAGAGAAAACGACTGAATTAGAAGGGCCAGGATGAGGACGGGGTATATATAAGTTTTTTTGATTTTCATGGTTAAGCAGGTAGATTAATTAAATGAATGCAGAAATTGGATTTAGGAAATGCCACAAAGACCTCGTTATACAAATGGGTATTAGGTTACAATAGTCCGTTGAAAAATGATTTAACGGTGGGGTGCAAAGGCGCAAAGTTTTTATTGTCCGGAAGTTGAATTCAAACTCAGTCGCCTTGTAAGTGGTTTGTAATCAGATTATTGCAAGAGTTAAACTTAGTGTTGTGGGTACTTCCGAACTTCAAAACAAATTTTTTTCCTGATGGAATAAAAATAACGGGCAGTCCGGGAGACCAGACCGCCCGCAACATGGTCTTAAAAGGGCAATTTGTTAATGCTTTATTTCTTGATAAAGCTGCCAATGGTTTCATTGCCCGAAGCATAGCGTACTATTAGGAAGTAAATGCCGGGTTTTAGGTGAGAAACATCGAATTGTGGGGTTTCATCATTACTTTCAAAAATATTTGTGATGTTTCCATTGATGGATGCCACAGAGACTTTTGTTATTTGTTTCTCAGAGAGAATGTTGATGAAGTTTTTTACCGGGTTGGGAAAAATTTCCATTTGGTTGCCGGACTTTTGGATTTTTGCTACCGAGGTGATGACCGACGGGCACTCCACGTAATCCGCTGTATTACCTGAATAGCAACCGGTGGAAGTTACACCTTCAATATTAGCTGTTTGTGCACCGCTGTTGTTATTGAAAATGACATTCACATGCTGCAAGGATGTGTCAAAGTCATATCGATACCATCCGTCCTGAAATTCTGAAAGAAGAGTTCCGGGCCAAGCGCCGGTTTGCCAATCTCCATTTTCATCCCATGTGTAAATGTAGACATCTGGCCAGTTTTCTGTGTTCTGATAGGCCACTGAAATTGGGTTCGTTGTGACCCCATCGGTGCAATTGACTTCGATATGGGGCCATTTCCCATCTGCGTATTTACTTGCCAGGGTGCTGAAGCAAGCATCAGCATTAATATTGGTAATGTTTACTGTCTGCTCGGTACCATCATTAAAAAGAACATTCAGATATCCCGTAACATTCGTGAAAGTATAGGAATACCAGTTACTTCCTTCATCTGTCATTGCCTCTCCGGGCCATGTGGTTAAATCACCGGCATCGTCCCATGCATGAATATTAACATTGCTCCAGGCGGTGCTGTTGTTGTAAAACCTTATGGTAATAGAAGAGGAGGGGTCAGGATCCGGTTGGGGATCGCTACTTTCATTTGTCCAAACCGCATAATCCGTTCCAACGGTTTGCAGTGTATAACCGGCAGGTGCATCATAGCTGCCGGTACCAATCTTCACAATTAATGAACCGGTGAGTCCGGTAGTAGTGGCCACGTAAAGATTCTGGGCGCTTTGGTTTACGGTTACAGCGCTTTCGCTGTGAATTCCTGCCAGTTTGCGTGCTTCTATTAATTCATTAATTTTTGTTTTGTAGCTGGTATTATTCCAGTGATTCATCCAAACACAGGGAATTCCGGGGCTGGACAAGATAAATGCGTAAGCTGCCAGAACATTCCCAGTAAACCTTGAAGGATTGTCTGAGCGGCCGGTATCATGATTGTCCACGAAAGTAATCGCATACTTTTTGTAATAATCGTTGTGGATGAGACCTGCAGGTTGGTTTGCTGATCCACTCAGCCAAACCAGTTCAGTTAGGTTATAGCCATTGTTGAAGGCATTGTTTAATGCATATTTTGCCGGAAAATCAAAGGCGGTGGAGGTTGCATTGGTGTTATCAATCCATCCGGTTACCAAATCGTAATTGCTGTCCCAGAATTCACCCACCGACAAATATGCATTGGCTGTGTTGTTGTAAGTTTCGGTATAACTGCCGGCATAACCTTTAACCAGGTCGTATCGCCAGCCATCATACCCGATTTCATTTTTTAGAAAATCCAGATAGGCATTGATGGTATTTTGAACACTCAACTTTGTGTGATCCACATCTCTTGCAGCCCCATAGTTTTCTCCGGTGTCAGGATTGCCTGTGGGGGTGCTCGCATAGGGTAAAGACTGGTCTTTTACTTCGTCGCCCTCACAAATTGCTTCCAGGCCCCAGGAGAAAGTGGTTCCATTGTAGGTTTCGTCGGGGAAGTCCACCCAGTTGGTTTCGCCATTTCGGTGGTTAATAACAATGTCCGCTATTGCTTTGGTTCCGTTTGCATTGAGGGTTTGGATGAGTGTTTTTAATTCATTCTCGGTTCCGAAAGAACTGTTCTGGTCAAAATAAAAGACCGGAAGGTAGCCCATGGAATTGGTGGTTAGGTCGTTGCCGCTCGGCGGAAGCCAGATGAGGTCGAAGTTCTGGCCAATTTCAGGAGCCTGCGAGATAAGCGTGGCCCAGTTACTTGCTGAGTATGTATCCCAGCCAAATCCCTGGAGCATCACATCGGTTGACTGTGACGGGACTTGCGCCTTTGCAGGTGATAGAAATGAAAATAAAAGCAGAAATAAAACCAGCCTCTGTGTGTAGTAGATTTTTTTCATAAGGTAAAAGTTTTGGATTGTGTTAAAATCAGTAAATTGTAAATCCTGGTAAATTGCTCGGTTTTGCAATTGATTTTAAAACAAAAATAGAAACTTTTTAACACATGACAAGTATTGATTGATAGAAAGATAGAGTGTTTTACTGCAAACGATACCGCAAACGTTTGCGGTATCGTTTGCAGTATTTTTTGTTTTTACGAAGCACCTAAATGATGAGGGTTTTAATTAAAAATTAACGAGCGTTAACTTTTATAATTTATCAATGGTATTTCTGGGCTGGGTTCTGAGTTTCTTGAAGTCACCCGGAGCCATTCCGGTAATTTTTCTGAATTGATTCGACATGTGTGCCGGACTGCTGTAACCCATGACATAGGCAATTTCGGAAAAGTTCATCTGGTTATAGGCAATGAGTTCTTTTACCTTTTCAATCTTTTGTTTGATGATGTATTGCTCTATGGTAATTCCTTCAATTCCTGAAAACAGTTGACTCAGAAAGCGGTAGTCGTGATAAACGGTATCGGAGAGCCATTTGGACCAGTTGAAACCCTGGTGCATTTTATTGTGATGGATTTTCTCTATGATTTGAGTTTTGATTTTTTCCACCAACTGTTTGTTTTTGTCTTCTATTCGCTCAAAACCCAATTTTTCAAGATTCTCACTAAGCTCTTTGATTTTGCTTTCGGTGAGATCTTCTTCAATTTCTGCCACACCCAGCTCAACCGAAAGGGGCGTAAACCCCATTTCGGTAAGCAAATCCTTTACTGCTATAATGCAGCGGGGACAAACCATGTTTTTGATGTGGATATTTGTCATAAATTGTTAGTTATCAAATGTTGAATTATTATTTATCAAGTTGTTCATTGATAATTGTTCATTGGAAAGTGTCACCCCTGCCGGGGCTAAAAAACTGTTGATGGTCCACAATCAATTGGTCATTGATAATTGTTCATTGAAAATTGTTCATAGATAGCGGTTCATTGTTTAAGTCCGCTGCGTTCAAGCAATGGCTCAATGGAGGGCTCGTGACCTCTAAAGGAAACGTAAAGCTCCATCGGGTCCTTGGTTCCTCCTTTGGAGAGAATGTTCTCCCTGAATTTTTGTGCTGTTGCCTGGTCAAAAATACCATTTTGAAGGAACAAATCAAATGCATCTGCATCCAGTACCTCGGCCCATTTGTAACCGTAATAACCTGCTGCATAACCACCGTCAAATATGTGGCCGAAAGCGGTACTCATACAGCTTCCGTTTACATCAGGGAACAATTCGGTGGGCTCCATGGCTTCCTTTTCAAATTGTGCCACTTCCGCAGTAACCGGTTCTTCTATGGTGTGCCAGGCCATGTCGTTCATACCGAAGCTTAACTGACGAACCGTAGCATAGCCACTCTGGAAGTTACCGGCAGCAATGATTTTATCAACCAATTCCACTGGAATTGCCTCCCCTGTTTCGTAATGTTTGGCGACATTCTGCAACCATTCTTCCTGACGGGCCCAGTTTTCCATAATTTGTGATGGAAGCTCCACAAAGTCGCGGTAAACAGATGTTCCAGCCATACTTTCGTAGGTGACATCGCTTAACATTCCGTGCAGGGCGTGGCCAAACTCATGAAGGAAAGTGGTCACCTCATTGTAAGTCAGAAGTGATGGTTTTGTGGATGTGGGGCGGGTAAAGTTGGTAACCACCGAAATGTGCGGACGTACATCTTTCCCGTTTTCTTTGTATTGTTCCCGATAGGAAGTCATCCATGCCCCTCCCTGTTTTCCGTCGCGTGGAAAGAAATCCAGATAAAGTACAGAAAGGAACGAGCCGTCGTGGTCAAAAACCTCATAGGCCTGCACTTCTTCGTGGTAAACCGGAATGCTTTTGTTTTCCTTGTACGTCAGGCCATACAGTTGGTTTGTGAGGTCAAAAATGCCCTGTTTAATTTTTTCCAGTTGAAATAGGGTTTGGTCATTTCATCGCTCACATTGAAACTGGCCGTTTTAAGTTTCTCAGAATAATAGGCAAAATCCCAGCGTTGTAACTGACCTTCGAATCCTTCTTTTTTGGCAAACTCTTCCACCTCTTTTACATCTTGTTGCGCAAATGGAAGGGATGATTCAAGTAATTCATTCAGAAAACCGGTGACTTTATCCGGAGATTTTGCCATTCTTTCGGTGAGCACATAATCTGCATGGTTTTTATGTCCCAGCAGTTTTGCACGTTCCATTCTCAGGGCAACAGTTTTTCTGATGATTTCATTGTTGTCGCGCTCATTTCCTTTGTTTCCGCGTGAGGTATAGGCTCTGAACAGTTTTTCGCGAAGGTCGCGATTGTCGGCATACTTCATGAATGGCAGATAACTGGGAATGTGAAGGGTGAAAATCCATCCGTCTTTATTTGCTTTTTGTGCCCTGTTAGCGGCTGCTTCGATGGCATCATCAGGAATCCCCGATAACTCTTTCCTGTTGGTGATATGGAGTTGAAAATCGTTGGTTTCGGCCAGCACATTTTCACCAAACTGAAGAGATAATTTGGAAAGCTCGGAAGTTATTTCGCGATAACGTTCTTTATCCTTTCCATTGAGCAGGGCACCTCTTCTGGCAAATGCCTTGAAAGTATTTTCCAGAAGTTTCTGTTCTTCTTTATTTAATGATGATGATTCTTTCTGATTTTCATAAACTTTTTTTACACGTTCAAAAAGTTTTTCGTTGAGCCATATATCGTTAGAGAAATCGGAAAGCATTGGTGATACCTCTCTGGCAATGCTCTGAATTTTATCGTTGGTCTCGGCAGAGTTGAGGTTGAAAAATATGCTGCTGATACGGCCAAGCAACTCGGCTGATTTTTCCATTTTTTCAATAGTATTCTCAAAAGTAGGTGTTTCAGGGTTGTTGATGATGTTATGTATGTCAGCTCGGCCCTCCTTTAGAGCGTGCTCAAAAGCAGGAAGAAAATGATCTTCTGTTAATTGGTCAAAAGGTGCTGTTTGATGCGGTGTTTCAAATGGTTTTAATAATGGATTGTTATCAATCATATCAGGTTCTTTTTTGCTTGAACAATTCATGAATGTAATACTGGAAAACAGTACAAAGATAACAATGTTTGATGTCTTCATCGGTTGTGTATTTAAAACTTCAGAAATATAAACTTGATGCAATGGATTGTCAGGGCTAAATTATAATGTGCAATACTAATGAAATGGTTTTTTTCTGTTTATGATGGATGTCTTGTTTTGAATAAACTGTTTGTTGCCTTTTTCCTATTCCTTTCTTAACTTTTCATAAGGGCGGAGAAACTTTCGCGGAAAATGCTATTTGGGCCATGGGAAAAAAAATATTAACGTTTATGGGGTGTTTTGTGTTCTGTTTTTTCTATTTACAGGGGCAGGAGCAGTCTTTTTTTGTGCTTTCATCAGAAGAATTGGCACATAGTGATGCAAAAAAAGTGAAAAGGGTTGAAAAACTCCTGGATAAAGGAAGGCATTATATGGAGAAGGCTAAAGCAGCTCAGGACAAACTTGAAGATTACCGGAAGTCAGGTCGGGATAATGCCATGCGACAGATTGCGTTAAAAGAGCGGGTTAACAGGCTTTATGTCAGGGCCTACACTTACGTTGGGGATGCCCATAAAATTCAGTTTAAGATATTGAAAAACCTATTGATTGGGGATGGGTTGTCCGATTCATCAGTTATGGAGGAACAGTTGACAAAACAATTTGGTCAGGCTGCCGTTTTAAAAAGGAAGGCCAACATGATGGTTGGTAAAACAAATCCCGAAAGTTTATTGGCTGAAGCCACTCAAAAGGAAGTGGATGTTTTAGAAAGAATGGAAGCCCTGGTTAAAGAGGGAAATTTTGTTGAGAGCCCTAATCTTTGCAGGGATAGAGATGTTACCAATGCTTCGGGGAAGGAACGTCAGATTCAATTAGCAGTTGTTGAGCAGGATAGTATTTTAGATGTGCCTGCATCAAAGTTTGAGGATTCGGTTGATTCCTCAACAATGGTTATGGGCGGGAGCAAAGAAAAATTATTTCCGATGAAACCGGAGCGGAATATTCCCGTAGAACCAACTGATAAAAGGGAAACAGCAGAAAAGTCTGCCGAATTGTTTTTTTCAATTCAGTTTCTGGCGCTCAGGAATGCTGCCACGGAAAAAGAAATTCGTAATGTTTATGGGGGCGCTTTACCGGTCATAAAGAACAAGAGTGATGGCTGGCATCGTTACTCAGCTGGAAAATTCGATACGGTTGAGGAAGCGTTGAAAGTGATGGGGCAGGAAAATATTCATGGTTTTGTGGTGGCTTTCCGCAATGAGGAGCGAATAAGTATAAGTCAGGCAAGAAAAATGTTAGAGAGAAGGTAATTCAAATTGTTAATTTATTAGAATCAAAATCTATGAAATTGTTGAAGAGAAGTTTATTGTTGGTTTTTGCAGGCTCAATGAGTCTTGCAACCGTTGCGCAGGAGCCTTTGCGTGATTTTTTTCAGGGTGGGGTAGATGATGCGCGAACCCTTTCTAAAGCTTACCTAAAGCCTTATGGCGAAATGTTGGGTACTTCCCTCAATGCAGGATGGTACAATTCGGCGAAAGTACATGGACTTGGTGGGTTCGATATTACTTTTAGTGTAATGAACTCAGTGGCACCATCTTCAGCTCAGTCTTTTGATGTGAACCAGATCGGGTTACAAAACTTTACGGCTGTTGGAAATAGTATCGCTCCCACCGTTGCCGGTGAAATGGAGGAGTCTTTGCGGCCTGAATTACAGCCAAATACAACCGGGGGAGAATATGCAGCTTTTAGAATGCCTGATGGTTCCGGAAACGACAAACTGCCGTTGCCTATGCTTCAGGCAGCTGTTGGTTTGCCCTTTCATACAGAAGTAATGGCCCGCGTGGTGCCCAAAATGAAATTTGGCGATGCCGGGGAAGTCAGCGTACTTGGTTTTGGTGTGAAGCACAGTCTTAAAGATTATATTCCTTTTGTAAAAAGGGTGCCTTTTCTACAGTTGTCACTTTTGGCCGGTTATACCAGTTTTAACAGCACGACCGACATTCCCGGGACTCCACAAATTGAGGTTACCGATGGTGCACTTGACATTTCCTCAGGTGCTTTCACTTCGCGTGTGCTGGTGGGTGCTAACTTTCCGGTAATCGCACTTTATACGGGAGTGGGTTATGGTTCCACCAATAGCGATTTCTCTGTGAATGGACAATATGATGTGGCATCGTTTCCAGAAACGTTTACTGACCCATTTACACTGAGTTACAAAACCACCGGTATCGACTTTAACGCAGGTGTCAGACTCCGTTTAGGATTCCTGGCTTTACATGCCGATTATACTGTGGGTGATTATTCAGTGCTGACTGCAGGTGTGGGAATTAATATCCGTTAAATCGTACCAACTCTGAAAGAGGTTTTCTCTTTTTTGGGAGGATTTCAGCCTCGTCGGGCCTTCCTATCGGCAGCAAAACTGCCGGTTCGATGTGTTCGGGGAGGCTGAGTGCTTTTTTTACCTTTGCGGCCTCAAAATTGCAAACCCAGCAGGTGCCTAATCCCAGTTCAGTTGCCCGGAGTGTGATGTGGTCGGTGGCAATGGCTACATCAATGTCAGTATGGTCTTTCCCGTCGTTGCCGCGTTTCCAGGCTGCTTCATGGTCACCGCAGATTACGATAACCTGAGGGGCTTTTTTGAACCATTCACGGGGATAAGCTTCATGGATTTCTTTTAGCTTTTCGGGATCGTTGATGACCACAAAAACAAAAGGCTGTTTGTTGACAGCGGTGGGAGCCATGCGCCCTGCTTCCAGAACCTCATTGATTAATTCATCCGAAAGTAATTCGTTTTTAAAACTCCTGACTGAGTGCCGGGCCTGCATAAGTGGTTTAAAATCCATAATTGCTGATTTTGGTTTGTTTTTTCAAAGATGAGTGCAGTATAAAAAGGTATATTTTTGTCAAAATCAAGGCGTTTTAAATTTTTGTGCCGGAGTTAACTGATTGTTAATGAGGATTCAAAAATTTGCAATAACGAATTGTTTGGCAATAAAAATGTTTTTTATACTGTACTCAAAGATGCAAAAGATTTGATAGGAATGGAAGTCATAGTTTCTGAATTGTTTTATGTAATTTTGATTAAAATAGTCTGGCTATGTTTTTTGTCCTTTCCAAAATCCTTAATATTTTCTTTTCACCTCTTGTATGGGTGGTTTTAAGCATTGTTTTCGGATTTTTATTCAAACGAAATATTCGAAAAATCAGTTTCAGGGTGGGCGTTGTTCTATTGTTGGTGTTTTCCAATGGGGCTGTTTTTCATGGGGTAGCGGGTCTTTGGGAATCAAAGCCGGTAGCGCCTTCGGATATGTCGTATCAACACCGAACGGTGGTTGTCTTAGGCGGGATGGTAAGTGAAAATCAATACAATGGTTTGGCCAAGTTCAATCAGAGTGCCGACCGTTTCTGGCAGGGGTTTTATTTGCTGAAAACCGGAGTCGCAGATACCTTATTAATTTCCGGGGGGCTGGGTGCTCTTTTTGATGGGCAGCGTCCTGAAGCAGAACTATGGGAGGAGTATTTGACCAAAACAGGTTTGCAGGCTGATAATATTCTTCTGGAATCAGTATCCAGAAATACTTACGAAAATGCAATGAATTCAGCAGCTGTTTTTGAGAGATTCCATCTGTCGAAAAAAATAATTCTTGTAACTTCGGCTTTTCATATGCCAAGGGCCCGTGCCTGTTTTGAGAAACAGGGCTTTCAGGTTGAAGTTTTTCCGGCGGACCCATTGGCAGGTTCCCGGCCTCTGCAATGGAAAGATTATCTGGTTCCATCAGCGGGCGTCATGGAATCCTGGAGTGTTCTTTTCAGAGAATGGGCGGGAATGTTTATGTATAAATTGAATGGTTATATTTGAAAATAATAATGTTTAGGTTTTTATTGCGAAATATCGGTTTGTGGATTCTCCTGATTGCTATCTCCTCCTGTGATGAAATTCTGACCATTGCTGTGGTTGGAGACGGGAATTTGAAAACCGAGGAGCGGAATCTTTCGTCTTTCAGTCAGATACTTTTGGAAAGTTCCGATTTCGAGTTGATATTGCGGAGCGGCGGGAAGCATAAAGTTGTTGTGGAAACCGATTCCAATTTAATGTCTTATGTAACTACCGAAACTTCGGGAAATCAGTTGTTGATTGATACTAAAATTAATTTTAATATTCAGGCCCGAGAAGGAGTGAAAATAACCGTTTACTACCCGGGTAATTTTCTGAATGTCGAAATCGCCAATGGCGGAATTCTTAGAACAGATTCTTTGGTTTTAGACCGTTTCAACATTTCCATTTTTGGAGTGTCTAAAATGCGTACTGTCGATACCTTGAGGTGTAGTGATTTGAATCTTTTTTCGGATGGAAGTACCAATGTGTTACTTACCGGTTTGTATGAGAATTTAACTGTCCACCAGCAGGGAAGTGGCAATATTTTATTGTTAGGACGGAGTAGCTACGGAGACCTGTTACTGGAAGGATCGGGCAAGATTGACTGTCGCGAATTGATGGTTCACGATGCTGATCTTGAGTTATATGGAAGTGGATTAATACTTTGCAGTGTAAGTGGGCGGTTGAGTGCTGAAATTACTGGAAATGGGCGAATTTATTATTATGGAATGCCCGAAACCCTGGTGAAAAATATTGAAGGTGATGGTTTGGTTTTGCCCGGCAATTAGATACATCCGCAAACAAAACCTTCGCCTAATGAATCCCAAGCCTCTTTTTCAGCTTTTTTTTCTGCTTCAGTTCCTTTACAATCTTCACACACGGGAAGATTTGTCCGGGGGTTGAATGATTTTGTGTTGCTTTGAGGCAGGTCTTTGCTGCAAACAAAGCAATGCTGCATGATATTTTTTTGTTCGGTCATGTGATTTTATTCAGATTGTTGAAGAGGAAATATTTCTTAAAGTATTGCAAATTAATGCAATAACTGTTTTCTGCTAAAAATGTTGACACCACGAAAGAAGCGAAGCAATCTTATCTCTAATAAGATTTCCCCGGTCAGGCGTGGATGCAAATATAAGAAAAAGCAAAAGCCTGCAGCTTATATCCATTTTTGTATGAACGCTCCCTTTGGGTCAAATTTTTTGGTTTGGGTTGCCAGATTGAATTTTCTGTTAACCCGGCTGTCGGTTCCCCGACCACTTTGGTAGGCCCAGTTTCCGTAGTTGTTGTAAACATCATAATCCAGCAGTTTCGATTCAAACCAGGCCGCGCCCCATTGCCAGTTGACCTTCAGTTCTTTTGCCAGATAGAAACTTACCAGCATTCGCCCTCGGTTACTCATAAATCCTGTCGCTCTCAGTTGGTGCATGAGTGCATCGATTATGGGTTGACCGGTTTTTCCTTTTCTCCACATTTCAAAGGCTTCGAGGTCGTTGTACATGCCATGGGGTGTTCTTCTAAGCCCTTTGGTTGTGAAAAACTTATCGCCATACCGCAAAAACAGGAACCTGAAATTGTCGCGCCAGATGAGTTGTTCTTTTATGGTATCAAAGCTTTGGGAGTTGCCCGGATCTGTTTTTTGTGCTTTTTGCAGTTGTTCAAACAGGAGCCGGGGGGAGAGGGAGCCATTGGCCAGCCAGGAGCCCAGCTGGCTGCTGAAGTTTTGTCCATCAAACTGATTTCGCGTTTGTGAGTAATGGGCAGCTCCTCCTGAATTGATGTACTCCTTCATTCTTTCAATGGCTATTGTTTCTCCTCCTTCACAATGGATAGGACTTTGGTGCATCAACCATTCCTCCGCATTAAATCCTTAAGTGTTGGGGGAATTTGTATTTTTGAAAGCTTTCCGGGTGTCTCTTTGCCCAAGGTCGTAACGGTTAAAGGGGCATAAGGCTGGTTGAGAACCTTGTTTTTAAATTTTGTGTAGTAAAATGGTGATTTTTCGGCTGGGAAATCAACTAGATCGGGCTGGTAAAGCATACTGCCCCAATGCAATTCAAGCGGAACATTTTTGCTGACAAGGTGTTCTAAGTCTTTTTCTTCGCGGGCAATTTCCCTTTGTGCCACAATTTTTGAACAGTTGGTATGCCGGGAAAGTTCTTTTAGAATATCAGCGGTTTCACCTTTGAATATGTATAAAGTGCTTCCGAATGTTTCTAATGTTTTCTTTAGATCGAGGAGTGACTCTGCAAGAAATTGTTTTCTTTTTGTTCCGCTTCTTGCAAACCCCAATTCACCATGGGGAGATTCATACCATAAATTGTCTGCCACAAATACCGGGATTACAGGTTTGCCCGCCTCCAGCGCTTTTGAAAGAGCAGGATTGTCGTGAATTCTCAGGTCGTTGCGAAACCAATAAATTATTGTAGCATCAGACATCTTTGATTGTTTATAGTTGTTGTTTGATAATTTAAACAAAGATGATGCATGAGGGTTCAAAAAAACCGGAACACATTACTGTGCCCCGGTTTGGTAATTTAGGGTCTATGCTGGTTTGGTTACTTTTTGTGGTTCCCTGGTTAAACTTTTCAAAAATAGATAAATATGTCATACCTTCTTATTGCTTGGAGAAATAATGTTTTGGTTTTTGATGAACAGCTCTTTTTTGATCGTTGACGGGACTCTGCAAGTGAAAAAAGGATTATATTCGCTGACTTTTTTTATTTATTCTTTTTCGTAGATGGAAGGATTGTTGCGTTACCGCAATCGCATGGTTGAGCGGAATCGTCTGGAGTATGGGATTACTTACGATGATATCAACTGGATCAACTATCAGGATGCTCTGGAGCTTGAAATAGAGCGGGATGCACTAGTGAACGACCTGGAAGGGAAAATGAAGTTTGGATACAAAGGAACCAAAACCGATATTTCCCAACTCTCTCCCGGATGTCAGTTATGTGCCGAAGGTCAGTGGAGTTGTTTATTTATTAACGGGAAATGTAACTGCAAATGTTTTTATTGTCCGGCCCCTCAGAATGATTTGGGAGCTCCTGTAACACAAACTCTGACCTTTGAGGATCCATATCAATATGTGGATTATCTTCGTCAATTTGATTTTAAAGGGGTTAGTTTTAGTGGCGGAGAACCTTTTCTGACGTACGATAAGATGCTGCGTTTTCTAAAAGTTCTCCGTCAGGAATTTGGCAATGAACTTTACATCTGGGGATATACCAATGGAACGCTTGTTGATGAGAAAAAGCTTAAAACGATGGCTGATCAGGGCCTGAATGAATTGCGGTTTGATATTGGGGCAACGGGTTACGATTTGCGGTTTGTGAAAAAAGCCCTGGGAATTATTCCCAGTGTTACCGTCGAAATTCCTGCAGTTCCCGATGAAGTGGACTTAATTACCAAAAGCATCAGGGAACTGTATGAGGAGGGACTGTCCTTTTTTAATCTTCATCAATTAAGACTTACACCTTACAATATGCAACGGTTGATGTCGCGCGAGTATAAAGTTTCTCATGGGCCGAGAGCCACTTTGCCCGGGAGCGAAATTGCGGCATTGAAAATTCTCAGGAATTTGAGATCTGTTTCTTCTGACTTACCAGTGAATTATTGCTCTTATGTTTACAAAAACCGTTTTCAGAAGTCCGGTTTGAGGCATAAACTTGCGCCACAAACGGCTGTGGAGTGGGAAGATATTACCGAAAATGGGTACATCAGAAATCTTTCTGTTGACTTGAAGAAATACCCAAAAGCACTTTCAGAGCTGGAAAAAGAGTTCCATAATACAGTCAATGGAGTAAACTTTGACAAGGAGTTGGGGCGTTTTTATTTTAAGCTGGACGATTTGCCAAGCATTCCTGCATCTCTGCCTGTAGAACTGGGTTACAGAGATGTTCGAATATCAGAAATGACGGGAGAAATTCCAGATTTCGAAGAGCTGAAATTGAATGGCTCCAGAAAAATTTTTATTGAAACCGCCTTTGTTTTGAATGATATGGAAATCCCTCCCTCCATGCGGAGTATCCTGGAACGAATTGCCCGGGGCACAGCCCGCCCGGATGAGTGGCAGGTGTCAGACCAATTGTCATGGATAGCACACTTTGAGATTATTGAGGAGGGATTGTCTGAGTATTATTAATGAGCGGCAATGGGTGGGACCACCATTTTTTCTCTTAACTCAGAAGCTTTTTCGGGGCCATAAAGGTTGGCCACAATTTCAAGGGAAAATTCCATGGCAGCACCAACGCCCCTGCCGGTGATGATGTGCTCATCGGTAATTGCCGGAGCAGGATAGTGATGAGCCTTCTTCATATGATGTTCAAATCCCGGGAAACAGGTTGCTTTTCGGCCTTCCAGGATACCCATTTCTCCGAGTATCATAGGGGCTGCGCAGATGGCTGCTATCCATTGTTTATTGTTGTTATATTTTTTAATTAATCCGGTCAACCCCAAATGATGCTGCAGGTTACTTGCTCCGGGCATTCCGCCCGGAAGGATAATTATGTCTTTTTCGTCTATGGGTTTTCCTTCAAACACCCGGTCGCAAACAATAGTTAACCCATGAACGCCTGTAACACTTTTGTCCTCGGTGATGGAAATGAGTTCCACATCTGTTCCTGCACGATGAAGAACATCGGCAGGTGTCAGCGCTTCTACTTCTTCAAATCCCGGTGCAATAAATATTGCTGCTTTCTTCATAACGTTTCAATTTAATTGTTTTCAATTTTTGCAGAGCGAAGAGACAATCAATGTTTTCTTGGTTTTCAAATTTTAGATTTCATTCGCCATCTTTACTATAAGCAAAAGTTAAGAAGAATTCCTGTTTTAATCAAAGGATTTTTTTTCTAACTTAAATTATAAATCGTATCAAGCGTGCTGCTTATATGGTTTTGTATTTTTTTGGGTATGTCAGTGACAGGTAACCTTACTACTGGCTACTGACTAAGAACTACTGATCTTATTACTTTCCTAGAACAATACAAAAAACATCAGTATCTCTTAAGTGGTTAAAATTCGTTTTGTTAGCTTGTGTTTCGGCTTAAGCTTATAGTCGCGTGTGAATTTTTAGAGATTGCTTCGGGCCGAGTCCTAGCAATGAACCGTTCTTTAGGTTTTAAAAAGGTTGAAGGGGGTTGATTTTCTGCCTTACAGAAAGCCAACCCCCTTCAACCTGCAAAATATTGCAATGTCCTGTTCCTGGCGAACGCAGGGAAGCAATCTCAATCTTTTAACGGGACACAATATTTAAATTAGAACGAACCTTCCAATCAGGAGGTTTTAAATTTATACTGAATTTGTTCTTTCACTCTCACAGCCAGTGAGTCGTAGGAGTCATCTCCGGGATAAACCGGTTGAAGAAATTCAATATTAACTTTTTTGAATGGTCTGGGAAAGAAACTGCCTTTGGGCAGTGCTTCAAAAGCTCCCTGAATAGATACGGGAACAACCGGAATGTTCAGTTCTCTGCTAAGAATGGCAAAGGTTTTTTTGAACTGTCCCAGTTGCCCGGTTTTCGTTCTGGTTCCTTCAGGGAAAATAATCAGGTTTTTGTTTCGTTTTAAGACTTCAGCCATTTTTTGGATGGATGCCTTCAGATCGTTATTGATATCCATAATGATGATGTTGTTCCTGTTGGCCAGAAACTTTAACCATGGCTGTCTGACATGCTTTTCTTTGGCATAAAAGTAGGTCTTCTTAATTTGTCTGGTGCGCAGATAGGAGGCCACAAACAGACCATCGAAAAAACTCTGGTGGTTTGGGGCAATAATGCATGGTCCCTCCGGAATGTTATTCATTCCACTGGCATTGAACCGGAAATAGGAATGGAAGAATAATCTTGACAAACGTACCATTATACTTCCTGTAGCCCAGGTTTTTGGCAGCTGAAGGGGCACTTTCTCTTTCAGGATTGCTCTCCAGTTTATTTTTTGCTCATCAACTTTTGTTTTAACCTCCCTGATATGCTCTGCGAGAAGCAAAATGTTGTTGAAACGAAGCATCTCTACCGGGTCTAGTTTAACGCCAAAGGTTTGATGCAAATAGGTTTCAAAGCCTACTTTGTCAAGGGAATCAAGTCCCAAATCCATTTCAATGTGATGATGGGGAAGAACATCTCTGCCTTTTTCTTTGGAGAGGTAATCGGTTATCATCAGGTATTCCTCAAAATCAGGTTTCACACGAGGTTCCTGACTTTTATCCTGTTCCAGAGCAAACTCTTCCAGTTTGAATCTTTGAAGCTTGGACAATCTGGTTCTTGGCAGATCCTGATCGGTGAGGTGGAACCTCATGATTTTTTTATAGGAGGAAACCTGCTGATTGAATTGGTCAATCACTTTCCAGCGGATAATATCTTCAATGCTTTGGTCTTCGGGTTGCCCTATTGCACTTTTTTCGGGAACAATAACTGCCTGAAGAACATCATCTTTAAAGAAAACGCCGCACTCACGCACCATTGGAAACTCTTCCAGTTTGGATTCCAACTCCGATGGGTTGACGTTTTTACCATTGGAGAGTACGATGATTTCTTTTTTTCTGCCGGTAATAAATAGGTATCCTTCTTTGTCCACATGCCCTAAATCTCCTGTAAAAAGACGTCCGTCTTTAACGACATCAGTTGTTTCTTCCGGCCTGTTGTAATATCCTTGCATTATCTGAGGACCCTTGATGGTAATTTCTCCATCAATGCTTTCGATAATAGTGGCAGGCAGAGCCTCTCCCGGCGAGCCGATAAGAACACGTCCGGGACGGGTGAAGGTGATCATTGGTGCTGCTTCGGTCATTCCATAACCTTCCAGCACTTCAAATCCCAGAGTGCGGTAGTCCCTTGCAACTTCGGTATCCAGTGCAGCACCTCCCGAAACCAGATATTTCAGGTGACCACCCATCTTTTTGTGGGCTGCCTTGAAAATAGTTTTTGAAAACGCTTTATTATTAAGCCTTTCTGCAAGTGAAAACAGCAATTTTGCTATCGCACTTGCGTTGATTTTGTCTTTAATGCCTTTTCGGATGGCTGCATATAATCTGGGGACACCAATGAGGATGGTTACCCGGTTGTCCTGCAGTGTTTTAATGATGTCTTCTGAAGCCATTGATGGGCTAATGGCAATACTTCCTCCCGCATAGAGTGGAATTATCATTGTTCCCATCAGGGGAAAAATGTGATGCAATGGGAGCAACATGAGTGTGCGGCTCTCTTCATCAAAAATCTTGATTTTGTGTGCCACACCATGAATGTTTGCCATCAGATTGTCGAATGAGAGCATAACACCTTTGGGAGAACCGGTGGTTCCCGAGGTGTAAATAATAACTGCCGTATCAGATTTGTTTGGAATTTCAATACTCTCCTCTGTTTTTTCAGTTTGCTGAAGATTTATTTCATCAACCGAAAGAATCTTGGTTTTAATGCCAGCCTTATCAACAGCCTCTTGCATAACAGGCATTGTTTTGTCTGATGTGAAAATCACCTCTGGACGGCAATCCCCAAGAATAAACGCAACCTCGTCGGCAGTGGCAAGGTAATCGATAGGCACGGCAATGCCCTTATGACTCCACACGGAATAAAAAGCGTAAATCCACTCGGGTCGGTTTTCCATAAAGATGGCTGCCCGTGCTGCTTTTGAAATCGTGTAATTGGTGGCAAATTGCTTAATATTTCCTATCAGACGGCTATAACTGATTTGCTCCTGCCCATAATTAATGGCCGTTTTGGTACCCATGTTCTTTAGCATACGACTAATTCAAAAATTGAAGCCGCCAATAAAATATTTTGCGGCTGATTCTTTACTTATTGGGTTGGGATGAAATAATCTGACAAATATAAACGAAGTTATTTCGACACAATCTTTCATTGAAATAAATCCACAATCATTATCAAACAGGATTTTTTGTTAGCGGTTAGGCAAAACCATAATATTGACCACAAAACACAAAATGCTTATATGCCTTATATGGTTCAATCCTTTCTTTTTCTATGTGGTTAAAACCTTTACCTATCATTCGTAAAACAACTATTATGCCAATTGGTTCTGTTTGTTACTTCTTCATTTTTATTGGTTTGGACTTGTCGGGGAGGATGAGGTTCAATAATACACCGGCAACAGCAGCCAACCCAATCCCGGCGAGTGAAAAATTGCCAAATTTAATCACGGCACCTCCAATTCCAACTGTCAAAATAACCGAAATTATGACCTGATTACGTGTTTTGTTGACATTTGTTTTAGAGTCTATCAGTGTTTTTATTCCCACACTGGCAATCATTCCAAAAAGCAGGAGCATAATGCCTCCTAATACGGCAGCGGGAATTGATTCCAGAAATCCGCTTACTTTACCCAATACAGAGAAAACAACGGCTGTGATGGCTGAGATTCTTAACACCACAGGGTCGGTAACTTTTGTGAGAGAAATGGCACCGGTTACTTCGGAATATGTGGTGTTGGGAACACTTCCCAAACTTCCGGCTACTGCTGTTGCAATTCCATCACCCAACATGGTGCGTTGAAGCCCGGGGTCTTTTACGTAATTTTTTCCTGAAACTGCTCCGATGGCATACATATCGCCAATGTGTTCGATTAAGGGGGCTATGGCAACAGGAATCATATATATGATTGCTGACCAGCTGAAACTTGGGGCCTGAAAGGCTGGAAGTGCAAACCAGGGAGCATCTGTGATTCTTGAAAAATCAACATCCCCGGTTAGAATTGATGCCAGATAACCGGCAACGATTCCTAAAAATATGGGTATCAGTTTAATCATTCCTTTGGCAAAAACTACCACAATAATGGCTGTCAGAAGAGCGATTAATGCCAATAACCAATTTTGTGAGGCCATGCCCACTCCCGTAGATGCCAGGGATAAACCGATTACAACGATTACCGGACCGACTACTACCGATGGAAAAACTTTGTCAATAAGTGCGGGGCCCCGCCATTTTACTATTCCCGACATGATTCCATAGACCAGTCCTACTGCTATTATTCCTGATAAGGTGCCCGGAAATCCGAACAGTCGTGTGGCTTCCACTATGGGAGCAACGAATGCAAAACTACTGCCCAGAAATACCGGAACTTTTCCTTTAGTGATAAGATGAAATATGAGTGTGCCTATCCCTGCTGTGAAAAGAGCAATTGAGGGACTAATGCCAACCAAAAGGGGAACCAAAACGGTGGCGCCGAAAGCAACAAAAAGAAACTGAATGCCAAGAATGGTTTTCCTCGGGAAAGAAAGCGGACGATTGTTGTTCATTATTAAATATTTGTTGGTTTAAAATCGGTCACGAAAATATAAACTCCTGGCTTAAAAAATCCATGTTTTGTTAAAAACTTTTCACAAATGGTTGTAACTTGTTCCTTGATGCAGACGTCATACTTTTGTTTTTGAACTATATAGCAGATTCTTTAAATAAAAAATCAGGATTATGAAGAAAGTTTTTTTTATTGTTTCTATTCTGGCAATTTGGTTTGCAGGAGTCACACCTTCGTTAGAAGCACAGGTAAGAGAAGTGCGTCAGGTAAATGGTACCTTTGATGAAATAAGTGTTTCGTCAGGGGTGGACTTAATTCTGAAACAGGGTGACACTTTCGAAATCATTGTGGAAGCAGATGAGGATGTGATTAACAAATTGGTAACAGAGCTGAAAGGCAATCGTCTGAATGTTTATTTGGATGGGGGTGTGTTTAACTGGTTTTTTAATGCAGAGGCTAAAGTTTATGTGACTTTGCCTGAGGTTGCTAAACTGTTCTCTTCAGGAGGGGCAGATTTAAAATCGGTTGGAGAGATACGAACCGACCGTCTTGAAATTAATAGTTCCGGAGGAGCGGATGCAGAGGTCAGTGTGAGTGCCAACACTGTAATTCTGCACTGTAGCGGAGGTGCCGACATTAGTGTTGATGGCAACACGGATATCCTGGAAGCCGAATCAAGTGGCGGAGCGGATATTTTTGCCAAAGAACTTCATGCGAAAAAAGTGTTTGCTTCTTCTTCGGGGGGTGCCGACCTGGAAGTTTATGTTGAAGAAGAAATAGAGGCTTCTGCCAGTGGAGGTGCAGATGTGGATTATTATGGTCCGGGGAAAGATGTGAAGATCAGTGAGTCAGGTGGAGGAGATGTGAGGAGACATTGAGCAGAGGGAATGGAGCATGGAGTAATGGGCATTGAGCAGAGAGCATGCAACATGCTTCACAGCTGTCTTTCCTTAGGTGCTTTATGTGTTTACATCTTAAGCAGCTAATTTTTGATGGCATGGAAATGAAAAATCCGCGGGAAGTATATCCTGCGGATTTTTTGGTAAAAGAGCATTTACCGGGTGCGTTCATCTAAAGACAAAGGGTGTATGTGTTATAGGTAAAGGAACGCGCTCCTCAGTAAAGCTCTTATGATAATTCAGTTAATAAATTTATCTTGGAAGATAACCATCAAGGAATTAAACAACACCTTGTGCAAGCATTGCATTGGCAACTTTGATAAATCCACTTACATTGGCACCTTTCACGTAGTTGACATAACCACCATCTTCTTTTCCGTTCTTCACACAGGCTGCATGAATGTTTTTCATTATTGACTTCAATTTCTCATCAACTTCTTCGCGTGTCCATGAGATACGCATGGAGTTTTGAGACATTTCAAGTCCTGATACAGCTACACCGCCAGCATTGGCAGCTTTGCCGGGGCCAAAGAGAATTTTCTTCTCGTGGAACAGGTCAACTGCTTCGGGAGTCGATGGCATGTTGGCACCTTCAGATACACAGATACATCCGTTTTCGATGAGTGCGTGTGCGTCATCTCCGTTCAACTCGTTTTGGGTAGCTGAAGGAACAGCGACATCACATTTTACTTTCCAGGGAGTTTCTCCCTCGTGGTATTCTGCTTCAGGATACTTTTCTGCATACTCCTTGATACGACCACGGATAGCATTCTTGAGAAGCTTAACATATTCGAGTTTCTCTGAATCAATTCCTTTGGGGTCATAGATGTAACCACTTGAATCGGACAAGGTAACAGGTTTTCCTCCCAGTTCGAGGACTTTCTCAACTGCAAACTGAGCCACGTTTCCGGAGCCACTGACAGCAACAGTTTTTCCTTTGAAACTTTCGCCTTTGGTGGCCATCATTTCCTGCGCAAAGTAAACAGCACCATAACCGGTGGCTTCAGGTCTCAGAGGGCTTCCTCCCCATTCAGCACCTTTTCCGGTGAATGTTCCCTGAAATGCATTGGCCAGTCGCTTGTACTGTCCGAAAATGAATCCGATTTCACGACCACCTACACCTATATCTCCGGCAGGGACATCGGTGTTTGGACCTATATGACGTTCCAGTTCAGTTACAAATGACTGACAGAAGCGCATTACTTCCTGGTCAGATTTTCCTTTTGGGTTGAAATCAGAACCGCCTTTTCCACCACCCATAGGTAACGAGGTAAGACTGTTCTTTAAAACCTGCTCGAAAGCCAGGAATTTCAAAATGCTTTGGTTAACAGATGCGTGAAAACGCAAACCGCCTTTGTAAGGCCCGATGGCGCTGTTCATCTGAATCCGATATCCCCTGTTGATTTGAATTTCTCCCTGATCATCAACCCAGGGTACACGGAAACTTATAGCTCTTTCAGGTTCGGTCATTCTTTCCAGGACCTTGTTTTTCATTAAAACAGGATTTTCAAGAATAAAGGGGGCAAGGCTTTCCACTACTTCCTGTACAGCCTGGTGAAATTCAAGCTCATTTGGATTTTTGGCTTTTACATTGGCCATAAAATCCTCAACGTACTTTAGTACTTTTGAATCATTCATAAGAAAAATGTTAGAGGTTTTGACTTTTTAGATGTGCAAATGTAATAAAAAATGTGTTTTTACTTAAAAAAATGAAGTGTAAATGTGTTTTTATCGATAATTTGATGGATTTTAATCTGTTTTCTTAAAAAACAACATTAATTCTATGCGGGTATTCGGTATTGAAAGGAATAACAGAGGTTGTTAAGAAATAAAAATCATTTTCCGGATACCAATGATTTTAATATTGTAATACCAGCTGGTTATGGCTTAGCGAAAAAATTTTCTGCTCAGACTTTGTTTTTGTACTTTTGAAATATCTGGAGAGAGTAATTATTAACAATCAAAATAATTAGCGAATATGATGGGCGAAAGTGGATTTTATAATTCTGAAACCCTGCCGGTTGAAGATTTAGGCGGAGGATTAAAACGACAGATGTTGGGTTATGATTCGAATCTAATGATGGTAAAAGTTCTTTTTGAGAAAGGGGCCGTTGGGAAAGAGCATAACCATCCGCACAGGCAGGTTACTTATGTGGACTCCGGTGTTTTTGAGGTGAATCTTGGGGGCAATATTCAGGCGCTCGGAAAAGGGGATAGTTTTTTTGCTTCTCCTGATGAGAATCATGGCGTTGTCTGTTTGGAGCCGGGGGCATTGATTGATGTTTTTTCACCTGCAAGGGAAGATTTTTTGAAAGAATAGCTGTATTGCAAACCTTTTTTGCCTGCCATGATTTTGGACACCTTTGCAGGAGGGCTAAAACTTTTCAGCTTTACATTTTATGAATACAGATGATTGTAAGATTTTTAATAATATGGATGGCGTTGACAGTGGTTTTGTCCGGATGCAACAATACTAATGATTTGGAACTTAAAACAGGCGATTTACTGTTCAGAGGAAAAACTCCTTCTTCACTTTCCACCGCAATTGATGATGTCACTCAGACTGGAGAGGGCAAACATTTTTCTCATGTCGGAATTGTTGAAATTAATGATTGTCAGGTGTTTGTGATTCATGCGGAGGGCATGTCTGGTGTTTGCAGGGAATCGTTAAATGCTTTTTTATCTGATGATAAAGGAGAAAATTTTTATGTTGAAGCTTATCGGCTGGGAGCTAAATGGAGTGGCGGAATTTCTGAAGCTATTCAAAGAGCATCAGGTGTTATTGGTGAGCCTTATAACTATACTTATATTATTGAAGATTCAGGCTATTACTGCAGTGAGTTAATCTGGTACGCATTTGCACCGGATTCGGTTTTCTCACTGGAACCCATGACCTTTAAAGACCCTGCTACCGGAGATTTTCACGAGGGCTGGATGGAGCATTACAAAAAATTGGGGATTGCAATTCCCGAAGGTATGCCGGGATGTAATCCGAATGGAATGGCGGCCTCCGATAAATTGGAGTTTTTGGGGGTTGTTAATTAGTAAATCAAATTCATGAATTTGATTTACGTAATATATTATCTATGAACTACAATATCTACCAGGTGGATGCCTTTACCGACCATGTTTTTGGTGGTAATCCTGCTGCTGTAGTGCCATTGACAGGATGGTTGCCCGATGAAGTTTTGCAAAACATTGCCATGGAAAACAATCTTTCCGAGACGGCTTTTTTTGTAGGCGAAGGCGACAATTATCATATTCGCTGGTTTACACCGGATGTAGAAGTAAATCTATGCGGACATGCTACATTGGCCTCCTCTCATGTGCTTTTTAGGCATTTGGGTTATTCCGGCGATGAAATCAGGTTCAAATCAAGAAGTGGTAATCTGACTGTGCGGGCAATGGATGAAAAATATATCCTAAATTTTCCTTCCGATAAACCTTTTTCTCAACCAAAATCCGATCTGTTTGTCCGGTGTTTCGACCGGGAACCGGATACTGTTCTGAAAGGAAGTGCTGATTATCTGTTTGTTTTTGAGGATGAGGAGTTTGTCAGGTCTGCCATGCCCAATGCTGATGTCATTCGCCGGCTGGATGCTGAAGGAGTTATTATTACGGCCCGGGGCAGCAATGATATTGATTTTGTTTCCCGTTTCTTTGCACCTCAGCTGGGCATCCCGGAAGATCCTGTAACGGGTTCGGCTCATACCGTACTGGTTCCATACTGGGCTGAACGTATGCAGAAAGAGGAGTTTTTGGCTCATCAGGTTTCCAAAAGAGGGGGCGTGCTCTATTGTAAATATTTGGGCGACCGTTGTGAAATAGGTGGTAGTGCCAGAACTTTTCTGGAAGGCACTATTAAGTTGAAAATTTGAAAATTATCCGCAGGAAAGCATTAATAGGTGCGCCGGGATAATAGTATCTGGGAAGTGCGTTCCCAAATGACGGTGCATTGACAAGTACCATGCCTGAGTAGTGTTGGTCAAACAGGTTGTTGATACCTCCCTGAATGCTTGCAGAGGTTCCGGTACCGGTTTTGATTTGTTGGGAAAGGGAAACATCAAACAGGTGGTGCCCGTTGTATTTCTTTGAATTAGCATCATTCAGAAAGATTTGCCCGGAGTATTTCCAGGTAACCCGGAGAAACGTTTTGTCCCGATAACCCAGATTCAAATCAGAACGAAGGTGTTGGTCGGGGATGCCTGGAAGCTGATTGCCGGAATAGTCGTTGTTATCATCATCAAATGTGTCGAATTGATTTTTCATCCAGGTATGGTTGAGGTTTAAAGCTGCAGACCAGGGAAGAGGTTGTGACAGCAACTCCAGCTTTAGCATGGATTCAATCCCGTAATGGCTCGTTTGTCCTGCATTTATGCCGTAAAAAATCTCTTCTGATTCTCTTTTGGTTACCAACAGATTCTTCAGAGCCACGAAATAGCCGGTAATATCGAAATTCAGACGGTTGTTCAGTAGGTTTCCGCGTACTCCCAAGTCGTAGTTCCAGCCTTCTTCAGGTTTCAGGTCTGGATTGATATTGCCTTCGGGAAGCAGGGTTTCTTCCACACTTGGTGGTGAAAAACCGTGGCCTGCAGAACTGTAAAAGGTAATTTCCGGGGTTATTTCGCCTGTAATACCTATGCGAGGCGATAAAACCGGATTGTACTGATAGCTTCCGGAAACTTCCTGTTCATCCGAAAAGTTATCTTCCAGGCTAAATTTCAGAAAATGGAGGTTGGCTCCGGTGGAAACTTGCCATTTATCATTTAGGCAGATGTCTGTTTTGGCGAAGATATTGGCAAAAAAGCGGTTTTCGTGGTTATCGGCAAAAGTATCGCCCGGACTACCGCTGTTGGTTTCAATCAACTGCCAGTCGTATTGCTCACTAAAAATTTCTGCGCCGGCAGTAAGTTCCAGTTTTTCAAAACTGATGGAGAATTCTTCCCGCAAACCATAGGTTATCATGCGGTCGTCCAGAATATTGAATGGCCTGCTTTCATAGGCATTTATGTGATTGAGAAACAGTGATGCTTTGTTGGAAATGTTGCTGCTAAAATCCGATTTTAGTGTTACTCCGCTTAACCATTTATCGTACTTCTCAAAGCCCTCCACTTCAAGCCAGTTGGCTGCTGCTTTGTCGGGTGTTTCCCTATATGTAGGTTCGTTGATGGAACTGGGAATCTGCGCATTCAGTCGTGTATAATTGGTTAGAAAGAAGAGCGCATGATTTCCAAAATGATGCCTGAAAAGAACCTGTCCGTTCCATCGGTTGTAGTTGCTGTTTTCCCGGAACCCTTCGGTTTGCGTATGGGCGATGTTGGCTTTTATGACTGATTTATTTTTGCGGAAACCTGTATTTACGAGCGCTTTTGTCTGGTCAAACGGTCCGTATTGCAACAAAGTTTTAGCTGAGAAAGGTTCCGTTTGCGTGTGGTCGGGATGAAAAATGATAATTCCTCCCAGGCCGCTTCCATATAAGGCGGATGCCGGGCCCCTCACTATTTCGGTACGTGCAATATTGGTCATTTCAAGGTCTTCGACCGTGGTATTTCCGTCGCCTGATGTAAGCGGGATATCGTCCAGGTAAGCCCTGATGCGGGTGGTGGCATAGGGGGAGCGGCTGCCGATGCCGCGAATCATTATTCTTCCGGTGTTTAGTGCCCCTTTTTGCATGAACACCCCCGGCGATTGCTCCAGTATTTCTATAGCCGAGAGATTGGGGTGTATGGAATCTGCAGGAATTAAAGAGAATCCGGCAGGCACCTTTTTGCTTTGGTAATTTATCATGGGAGCCGAAACCGTAACTTCCCCAATTTTTTGTTGGTCAGGAGTCAGGAGAAAAAACAATTCCCGGTTGGGCGAAATTTGTTCTTCCATGGTTTTGTAGTCGGGATGCTGCACAGACACTATAATGACAGAGTGGCCCTGAAAAAAGAAATCTCCTGATGGGTCACTGGTTGCAATTATTTCTCCTGACTTTCGGATGGTTGCTCCGGCAACTGCTTCTCCTGTCTGAGCATCAATACAGCGGCCAAAAAATTGCCCGTAACTGCCAGTGGAAACCATTAGCAGTACGAGCAATAAAAATGTTTTAGTGGATGATAGTATCATTCAAAGAGATGGTTCAAAATATATGGATCCAGTTTTTTTTCACGTGGATTTCAAAAATGTACAAAACCATGAAAAGAAAGCAGCGCGTTTCGCAGATCCGGCGGTTTTCTATCTTTTGGCTTTCATCCTTCCAGCCTCCAACCTAAGAGCAATGAGCAATGAGCTAAAGACCACCATCACTCCAGCCTCCAACCTAAGAGCAATGAGCTATGAGCCAAGAGCTAAAGACCACCATCACTCCAGCCTCCAACCTAAGAGCAATGAGCTATGAGC
>NZ_JADQBH010000128.1:0-20367 GCF_016278715.1 Marinilabilia sp.
TGTGAAATGACGTTGAATCGGGTCTATCCCGTCCGTATGGATTTGTAATCTACACAGGTAAAGAGTCAACTGTTAATTTTCTTATTTTTTGCGTATTACAAAAATACGTCATTGGTAGCCTGCGAAGAATCTCTTACTAATAAAATGGTTTCTGTCATTATGAGCAAAGCGAAGAATCTTTTACACTTCAAACATACTCTTAAAACAACATACCACAAGGTAATTCTTTGCACCAGACACAGATCCTTCGTCATTCTTCCTCAGGATGACAAACGGTGAAATGTCATTCTGAGCCTGCGAAGAATCTCATTCAAAAAAAATATGCTTTCCCGGGGAAACCCGGCTTAGCCATTTTTTTAAATGGCTCTGCCAATTTTGCCACTCCAGACCCCTAACATTCCTTACATACTTACCAACCACAAACTCCCACAGCCAGTCCCCCTTGGAGGGATTTAGGGGGCTATTACACCTCCTCATACTTCAAAGACCTCTTCATCCACCCGTCACCTGCACTTTTTCTGAAAAGAGCTTTCCATAATCTTTTATTCCATTTATCTGTACCCCTAAACTTTGAGAATGTACACTTTTCCCAATCAAGATTTAGCTGTTTTGCGGTATTGGGCGATATGTAGGTATAAACCAATTCTGCCAGGTCAGCGTCCTTACTCTCCTCCTGATAGGATAAATCCAGGGTGTTTGCAAGTAATTTCACACCTCTTTTTTCGCATTCGGCGCTTAACAATTTTATTATCTGATTATATCGTTTCTGCAACTCCCCGGTCAGCTGCTTTGTATATTTACCGCCAATATCCATAATGGGACGAACCTGCAGAGCGTCTATCCTATAATTCCCAAACACTTCAAAAAACTGTTCCAACTCATTCAAATTGTCGGGATTGGCCGTATAGTTGATGCGAACAGACAGTACATTCCTTTCCGAAAACCTTTCCTTCACCTGAGTGAGCTGTTCCAGCACTTCTAAAAACTTCTCGTAACTGGCACCGGTCATAAACTTCTCATAAGTTCCTTTGGTCACGCCGTGCGCCGATAAAATAATTTCGTTAACACCGTTATCGGCCATAAACTCCAGATCACTCATCTTTAGCAATTGCCCGTTGGTAACCATTCCCACATCTGGAACCTTATATTTCTTGGCCAGACGAAAAAGTTCTTTGTAGCCGGAATGCCTTGTTGGTTCTGCACCACACCCCACCATTAACTGAAAAGCCCGGGGAAACAATACCCGGGCAATCTTTTCAAATTCTTCTGTGGAAAGTGTTCCTGTATGACTCAGTCGATGCTCAGGGGAACTATAATTACACATTCTGCAAGCCAGGTTACACCCCAACACCGGATCAATCCTGACCGACAAGTGCCGAATGCCCAAATAAGAGGAGGCAAACAAGCCAAGAAGCTTAAGTTTTCGGCTTTTGATGCGTTTGTGGATGCGGAGGAGGGAGTAGAAGTTCATAGAAATTGGTTTTCCCGTATCAAAGAGGTATCTAATAATATCCTAACCTGGACAAGCCAGAACCAAACAAGAAATATATAAAAATCACATGAGAATTAGCCGGAATAAATAATTGCTACGCAAATATTTATTCGTTGTCCACGAATTATACGAATTACACGAATTATTGTCGCACCCAAGGTGCGACTTAAACGGCTACGCCGATTACAAAAAAGCTGTTGCTCGACTCTGCCGCTTGCTTGAAAGAATTCGTGTAATTGGTGAAATTGAAAACAATAAAATGTTCCTTTACGACGTTATCGAATTCACTTCGCTCGTTTCGTGGGCCCAAAACAAGAAATGGCGTAGCAATTTTGCGTTAAAACACTGAAAAGTATTTTGCCAAAAACACGAATATCAGGTTAAGACACTAAAGGGATTTCACCCCTTGAACCCTGATCGCAATTATGGTTTTGGAAGGTTTTTTCTTTTCAAAACCAACAAAAACCTCTTTTAGAACAAAGAAAGTACGGTTCTTTTATCGTAATCGTCGAAACTCATCTCGTTTGCGGCGCCCAGGAGATTCAAACAAAGACGATTTTACGATAAAACAAACTTGTTTTTAGGCTTACCTTCCAATGTCAAAAATACATATAACAGGCAAAACCTTGCTCGATACGAAGTCTAAAAACAACTAAAAAGGAAGTTTAATATCCTCCAATGGTTTTAAGGCTTTATCCTTTTCTGACAATAAAATTTCACTATCCGGTATTTGCCAGTCAACCCCAATCTCCTGATCATTCCAGATAATTCCTGAATCATGCTCCGGAGCATACCAATTATCTACCTTATACGAAAAGATGGCAGTTTCGCTTAAAACAACAAACCCGTGGGCAAAGCCACGGGGAACAAACAATTGGTTCTTATTTTCCGAAGAGAGCTTTACAGATACATACCTTTTAAAAGTCGGAGAGTCTTTTCTTAAGTCAACTGCAATATCCAACACTTCTCCCTCAATGCATCGTACCAGTTTTGCCTGGCTGTAAGGTGGTAGCTGAAAATGCAGCCCTCTTAGGACGCCTCTCGAAGAGCGGGATTCATTGTCCTGCACAAAATCAACCTTACCGATATGTGCTTCAAACTGTTTCTTATTAAAAGCTTCAAAGAAATAGCCCCTATGATCTCCAAATACTTTCGGCTTTATAATTACGCAATCTTCTATTTCTGTGGGAATAAACTCCATTATTACTTTCTTTCTGCAAGGGACAGTAAATACTGCCCATATTGATTCTTACTTAAATTCTCTCCGAGATTCCGAAGTTGCTCTTTGTTAATCCATTTCTGCTGATAAGAAATTTCTTCGGGACAGGCCACTTTTAATCCAATTCTTTTCTCTAATGTCTCAATAAACTGACTGGCCTCCAAAAGCGATTCATGCGTACCGGTATCCAGCCAGGCAAATCCTCGCCCCATTAATTCGACTTTCAACTTCCCTTCATCAAGATATGCCTGATTTACGGTGGTGATTTCCAACTCTCCTCTGGAACTGGGTTTAACTTCTTTGGCTGTTTTTATAACAGAATTGGGATAAAAATACAAACCCACCACTGCATAGTTTGACTTGGGCTTTTCCGGCTTTTCTTCGATTGAAGTTACATTACCTTCCTCATCAAAAGTACATACCCCATATCTCTCGGGATCGTTTACCCAATAACCAAAAACAGTGGCCTTTTCTTCCTCTGCAACAGTTTTAACAGCACTATTTAACAAATCCACAAACCCATGACCATAGAAGATATTGTCCCCCAAAACTAAACAAACATCATCGTCTCCTATAAAATCCTCTCCAAGGATAAAAGCTTGTGCCAAGCCATCCGGTGACGGTTGAACTACATAAGCGAGGTCTATTCCCCACTGACTACCATCTCCCAAAAGCCGTTTAAAAGAAGATTGATCTTCTGGAGTTGTGATAATCAATATTTCTTTTATCCCAGCTAGCATCAACGCTGACAAAGGATAATAAATCATTGGTTTATCGTAAACAGGCAAAAGCTGTTTACTTGTTGATAAAGTGATGGGATGTAATCGGGTGCCGGAGCCTCCAGCTAGGATTATGCCTTTCATTCTTTAATAATTAAGTTCTGTCAATGTATTTTTATTAATTTTTTTTCTCTCACTATCAAATATCCATCCCCATTTGCAGAAGTATAAATATGCTGATCTTAAGTGATGTTTAAATAAACTCAAATTTCTGCGGGATCCTCTTGCATAGGCATGGTAAATTATGAAGTTTGGGTTAAAAACAACTCTGTGAGTGGCTAATACCTTTCTACAAATATCTGTATCTTCTAAATACATAAAAAAACGATCATCAAATCCACCAATTTTTTTGAATAAATCAGATCGAAAGGCTAAAAAACATCCTAACAAAAAAGGCACATCCTGAATTTGCTCATAATTAGTAAATCTCAGTTCATTTCTATTGTCTCGCTTCTCCCTATAAAAAACAGGGGAAAATCTTCGAATAAATAAATCAAATGGTGTAGGTAGTAGTCTGCTGGAATATTGCAGCTCTCCATCAGGGTAAAAAATCTTGGGACCAACAACACCAATTGTTTGATCACCTTTCATGAAATTCACAATCTCAGAAATTACTGTTTCTCCGAAATACACATCTGGGTTTAAAACAAAATGGAATTTTGAAGTATCTTTCACTTCTTCAAATGCAATATTATGGCCTTTCCCAAATCCCATGTTTTTCCCCGTAAAGATATAAGTAATGTTCTTTTTATTCTGAAAAATCACCTTTAGTTTATTAGAAGGTGAATTATCAACTACCACCATATGCAAAATATCCAACGGTAGTGACTCCAATAACATTAATAATTGTTTTGTGTCATTATTAAACAACACTAAACCTGCCGATATTTTTCTTTCTCCCTCTTGCAAAATGTTCTTTTTATACTATTTCTTGTAGATTATGCATTATATTTTCGATATACTGTTGCCTAGAGTACTTTTCCATTGCATACTTAATTGCATTAATCCTAATTCTATTAAAATTTGAACAAGACCCTAACAAGTCGTTTAAGGCTTTTTCAAATGATGAATAATTATCAAATAAATATCCATTATTTTCATCAATTATTATTTCCTTTGTTCCTCCATTATCAAATCCTATAACGGGAATTCCCATTCCCATTGCTTCAACAGTAACCCTTCCAAATCCCTCCGCCTTAGAGAACATTAGTAATATATCTATAGAGTTATAAATTTCTTTTTTATTTTTCACAAATCCATTAAAGGCAACCTTGTCTTCAATTCCCAATTTAAATACCAGTTTCTCTACTTTATTTCTATATGTTCCTGTTTTACCTCCATAAAACAACAATCTGGCATCTGGATAACTCTTAAGTATTTCAGCAAAATAATGGACGGCTCCTAATTGATTTTTTGCTTTATCAAACATTCCAACCAAACCAAAAACAGGCTTCTCAGGCAAAACTTTATCTTCATATCCCGATCCTTCAAACTTAAATCCATTATATATGACGGATGATTTAACCGATAGTTTTGATGTTGGATCAACTTCTTTGAGAACAGCTTCTGAAACAAAAAAAAGTCGATCAGAAAGATTTAAGAATTTGGTTTTTATTTTTTTCCCTAGCACAAAGTAGGCATTAAAATCCAGCTGCATAAACTCCCTGACATGCCAAACATGTTTCTTCTTCAATAATTTAGCAATAAATACACCCAAATTTTCAGCTGAAGTATTTGAATAAATTATATCCGGTTTGTTTTTTCTAACTTTATATAATAAATATGGAAACATAAAAATATCAAAAAGTAGAAATAGGGGTACTATTAAATATTTAAACCTAAACTTAACATAAAATAATGTTGAATAATAAGGGATAACATCGTATTTTATTCCAATTTTGTCATACTCTTGAGTTAGAATACTTTTAGATGGCATTAGCACAAACACGTCATCTCCATTATCATGTAAGTATTCAATTAAAGTTACCAAAGACTGGTTGGCACCAAAAGGATGACTATTATTCAGTATAAATTGAACTTTCATATCAAAATGTTTCTACCTTATTAAATCTTTTTTCACATTTTCACAAGAATTCATTTTTATAAAACTCTTGATTACATCAATATCTTGTGCCTACTAAAAGTCAGAAACTCCATTTTTAATTTATTTCACCATGTGCACACTCCAATCATCTTCAATGTTTAAGCGAAGACCAAGTCTTAAAAAAATGAAATGCAGATAATATTTTTTTCTTACCTCTAAAACTTTACAAAATTTATTTACCCGCGTAAGCCTTTTTTTTGCATTGGTAAAGACCTGAAAATTAGCCAATTTTGGCTTCCCCTATCCGTCTAACCGGAAACGGAGAGGCAACGGCGCTTTTAAATAGTAAAACTCGCCTCCTTAAAAACGTTCTTTTGGACATAGACAATTTATCGTCTCAGATGCAAGCATTTTTAAAAATTCATTAAACCTTTGCACTTTAAGTAGAAATACACAGAATAACCCACTCATGACCGAGCATTAAAGCATGTTTCTAAAAAATCCTATTTAGATCAAAAATTACAACAAAAAAAACTACCCAAATGAACGGCGGAGACAATTTAATTCAATACAATAAAAGTTTTCATATATCAGATTATGGAAACTTCATTGTTACTTCTTTTCTTTTTTAATGAAAGAATACCAAACGAAGAAAACCATTTATTGGATTCACGCTTCCTACTTATAATATAACTCAAAAATATAGTGACTGGATAGAAATATCGAATATTATAAATTGGGGTAATCGCAAAAATAGAAATATAAATAAGAGATAAAAAGACAAGAGGATCTTTAAGAGAAAAAAGACGTCTATAGAAAAAAACAACCAATAAAAAAAGGTTTATTGGACCTAACCAAAAAAGAACGACATCGTTATACATTTCTACAGGGTCGGGATTAAAAAGATGGTTTACTCTTTTAGTCATCCCCACCAACAAATGAAAAGCTTTTGGAACAAATGCAACAACGTAACCATAACTATCTTGAATATCCATTATTTTATCAAACAAACCTGGCCCCCCAACTTTATCTGAAATAGCTTGTTCATAAACATAAAAAACATCTCCAAATATTGTATTTCGAGTAACGGACAAAACGAAAGAAATTGCTCCTAGAAAAAGAAAGAAAAATAGAAACTTTCTATTTCTTAAAAAATTTATAGGAGATGCGATTCCGAATACAACAAGAAAAAACAATGTAAGCTGCCACCGTATAATAAGAGAAAGTACTACGGCAAATATAATCCATTTATACTTTTTATCTTCAACAAATCGAACTAAAAAAGAAAGGGATAAAAAAAGAAAAATTTCTTTATTAATTGAGAATATTGACGTAAAAGTAATGGGATTAAACAAAATTAAAATCAGAAACAAATCTTTTTGTAACCTATCATTTTTTAGAAAAAATTTAATCGCAAGCATCAAAACTGCAAAATTCAACAAAAAAATGCCTGTATAATTTTCTGGCCCTATTAACTTGGCTATAAAAACTGGCCCAATTTGATTGCCTGAAACTCTCAATAGGTTAAACAAGTTGTTAGTTGATAAGGCCAATCTCTCGTAGGTTCTCGAATCAGAGTAAAACTTAAAGTTAATATCTCCATTCATTACTGGAGATCCTATGAAAATCCAAAATGCAAACACCAAGAGAACATAAATGAAAATAATAAATGTAGCTTTCTTTACCATAAGAATTCCATCAATGAAACAAGCCCTTTTCTTTCAATTTTGTATAATGTTGAACATCTCTTTCCTTAAAAACTTTTGCAGGAGCCCCCCCGGCAATTGCATATTTTGGTATATTGGACACAACGACACTTCCTGCTTGAATTATAGCGCCTTCCCCAATTTTTACCCCTCCTAAGATTAGTACACGACTACCAATCCAAACATTATCTTCAATCTCTATGTTTTTATGAATATAAGTTTCATCATAAGGTATTTTTGAACTAGTAAAATAATTATGAAAAGAGGTAATTAAAAGACATTCGGTGCCTGAGTGAAAATTATCTCCTATCTTGACGCTTCCTTTCCCCTCAATTCTTAATCCATTAAAATTAACATTATTCCCTAAAGTAGTATTTGAAGTTACTTTTGACCAACCATTAACTACCAACTTTCCGTCTACTTGCCCAGCAGAACTTGCAATGTACAATGTTAGTATCTTCTTCTTGAAATTTCTAAAAGGAAGTAAGAAAGTTTTTATAATAATCTTAAGCAAACTCATTTAGTTGTTTTTTATCAAATTAACTTAAATGTTTTAAAACATCATCTTCATTTTTAACCATGATAACACCTTTAATATCATTCCAAATATCAACTGGGCCAGCATCCAGAATAAATGTTCTTAAATCAAACTCTAGTCCTTCAAATAAAGCTGTGGAGCTAACCCCAATTTGATAACTTGAAGTACCAAACAATTCGTAAATATTACTCTCCTTTGAAACAATAATGTTCTCGTTATTTAACTGCTGAAACTTCTTTCTGCCGGGTATTAATTCTGAAGGATGAGGTTTAAAAATAATCTGATATTTTGAATGATTAATCTTACTATTTAATCTTCGGGTAAATTCTATAAGATTGTCCGAAAAGGGTCCTTGAGAAATAACCAAAATTTGTTGTTTATCAGTTTCTCTCCTTTTCCATCCGCTTTTATATGAGTCCAGGAAAGGAAAACCCTTAACAACAATTTTGTCTTCGGAAATAGGAAAACGACTAGACTTTTTCCAAAATTTGCTCCAAACCCAGATTTCATCTGGAAACCAGTTAAATTCCTTTTTATTCATAAAATTATAAGCAATATGATCTCGTCCTAAAATACCATGCTGAATCTCTATGACCTTAATACCCATTGACTTAGCCTTTTCCACAAAAGGCATATTGGCATCAGAATAAGAAACAGACACCACTAATCTTTCTGGTTTAATGTTTTTAAGTACTCGTTCTGCAAAAAAAGAAATAGCTCTATGCTTATAAAGCATTTTCATTACATAAGCATTAAAGTTATTAACATTAACCCCAAACTCAGATTTAATAATAGCGTGCATCCTATCTAATATTCTCAAATTCTTGGGGGAAATGCGCTTTTTACTTCCATAGATACTATAAATTCTAGCGATGTTTAAAATTAAATCCAGATAGACAATATTTTTAGTTGCAGTAGGTTTAAAATGCTTGTCATTAAAAGGAGCTTCAAAAACATATGTATCATCCCCTGTTAAAAACTCTGTATATTTGCATTCAAATAAGCCGCTATCATTTTTCACTTTTCTTTTATGATTAAATACAATAGTTTTCTTGTTTTGTCGTAAAAGAAAAGGTGAGTAAATAATAGATGCAAAAAAATTTCTCAACACAATTATAAGTGAAGAAACAGTATTTACTTTGGGATGACTTTCCTGAGTATTGCAACACTTCTGAAGTAATAGAGAAAATAAATTAAATCGAATTATTGGCCAAATATTTATTTCATTAATCTGCAGATTAAACAAATCGTATTTCTCTTCAACTAGAATGAACTTTTTTATAAAAAAATGGTTATTAGTCATAACAAAATTCTGCCTAAACATTAATAAATTTAGGGTTATTTATGATTTTTTTAACGAGGCTCAAAAGGTGGGGCATCCGACTGGCGTTTAAACCCATAAACACCATAAAAGGGAGAACTTTCCAATAATTTTCAATTTCTAAAAAAGAAACTCCTAAACTAAGAATAAAAGGAAAAAAAATCCGCACAGGAAAAGCATCTTTCATAATACGGTTAAGCCTTAAGCTAGAATTTATTGATTTCCTACCATAATAACTTACCAAAAAAACAAATACTATATAAGAGAATAGGACAGAATATATTACTTGGTAATAACGAACTTTAACAAATTCAATTAAAAAATATGCAATAATAATATTAAGAATTAATGCGAATAAAGCTAACAGGCCTAATCTCTGTTCTTTTCTTTTTGCAATTAGTAGACCCTGATAACCAAAAGAATTAGTATGTAATACTATCGCTAAAGCAATTACATGAAACGTATTTGCAGTATTTTGATATTTAGGAAAGAAGAATAAAAAAAAAGGAAACATCATAATAGCAAAATGAATTAACCCATGTGAAACACTAATATATGTATCCCGCACAGAATTCAGAATCTCTGAAACAGTTTTATTACTAGAATGGGCAAACCGATTCAAAAGCTTTGGATATATTAAAAACGAAATCGCTTGTAATAATAATAAAACAGTATTCGATAATGCAAATGCAAAAGTAAAATAACCAAATTCATCAACACTAAAATAGTTACTAACTAAAGTTTTTGTTGAAATAATAATGAGATAGAATGAACTATTGTAAACAAATAAGTGCCAGCCTTTTATTTGAATAACCTTAATTAACCGAGGAATAAAAAGAAATTTAATCTTCACTGGAGTTCTTATTAGATACAAAATAAATGAAAGGAAGAATGCAAGGAAGTTGGCTCCAACCAATGCCCATAACAAATCTTTCCCTTTAAAAAGCAATATTGCTACCAACATAAAAACAGGTACCGAAGATTGATTTAATGCTACTTCAATGATTCTGCCATAGATTCTAAAAATGCTACTAAATAATGTATTGAAATTGGCTAATATTCCAATAACTACAACGGGCACTGCATAAGTTGAAAAATTGTATTTCGTTCCTAAATTCCAATTTAATAGTTTATTTATAGCAAAAAATAAAACTAAAAAAAGTGAGAGAATTATCAACATTGTAAATGAAGTGCCAATTATTTTCTTAACATATTCTTCTTTATTCTTATGAATGGAAACAATGGCATTTACCGAATGTGCTATTCCTAAATTTATCTGATTAAGGTACTGGATAATTAACGTAATAAAACCCCAAATGCCTAAATAATACGGGCCCAGGAAAACCGCAATAAACAGGGAATTAATAAATTGAATAAAGTAGGTAGCATAACGGCTAAACATATAGTGCAGAACCTTATTTTTGAGTGCTTTCCTTAGAACTTGCAAAAACTTTAACATTGAATTTGTTTATGCTAATAGAACAGTTATTTATTTGCGATGGAAGTTATTTCTGTTTTTTTGAATTGTTCTAATTGTGATTTCACATTACTCAATATGGTTCGAATTCAAAGGCGTTCCCTTCAAGATATTTTCTTTAGCAACTTTTCCTTTGACGGTTTTCAGATACTTAGGATGTAATCCATAACCTGGGCGTATAGAACGTATATTTTCTTCAGTAAAAGGTTCTCCAATCCTAATGTCTTTAACAACAAAAAGCGATCTGCTAAACTTACGACTGGATTTATCCTTCTCTGTAAGTTCATAAGAAACTTTCCCTACTGCTTTTTCTGCTTGACGAGCAGCGGCAACCATTTTAGTAAATTCCTTTTCATCTAGAGAAAATGAAGCATCAGGCCCTCCAATTGATTTATCCAATATAAAATGTTTTTCAATAACTTTTGCCCCAAGACTTACCGCCACAACAGGTGCAATAAAACCAAGCGAATGATCTGATAAACCAGAAACAACATTAAAAGTCTCTGCCAGGTTTGGAATAGTAGCTAAATTGGCTTCTTCAAGTGAGGCAGGATAAGATGACGTACACTTCAATAAGATGATTTTATTGTTCTCAACTTTTCGACATGTTTCAACGGCTAACTGAATATCAGCTAAATCAGCAATTCCTGTGGAAATAATAATTGGCCTGCCTTTTGTTGCAGTATATTCAATTAGAGGAATATCAGTAATCTCAAATGAGGCTATCTTATATGCTGGTGGATTAAACTGTTCCAAAAAATCTACAGCTGATTTATCAAATGGGGAGGAAAAGCATAACAAGCCTTCTTCACTTGCTACTTGAAAAAGCTTTTCATGCCATTCCCAAGGAAGAAAGGCATCGTTATAGAGTTCATATAGGGTTCTTCCATCCCATATGGTTCCTCCTTTTATTTTAAAGTAATCATTGTCACAATCAATAGTAATAGTATCTGGAGTATATGTCTGCAACTTTATTGCATCAGCACCAGCTCTTTTAGCAGCCTTGACTGTTTCAATTGCAATATTGATATCATGACCATGATTTGCTGATAACTCCGCAATAATCAAGCATCTCTCATTTAGATTTTGTTCTCCTATAAACATTGTTCAGAAATTAATTCGACACTCTCAAATCCATTAATTATGGTGTCGCGTCTGTAAGCAAACCCTGCTTTCTGAAAAGATTTAATTGACGCAACATTATCCTTCTTGATGTATGCAAATATTGGAATTTTATCCTTCTTCCAAAAGGCTTCACATCCCTTAAGAAGCATTTCTGAAGCGAACTTTTTTCCTCTAAATTCAGAGGCTATTGAAATTCCAATAACGGCCTTTTCTTTTAATTCAATTCTCACAACACCAACATCCACATTATCTTTTTGGAATATCAGGATCATAGCATTCTCATCTTTCAATTTTTGAGAAAACCATTCAATGTGATCACGCCAGCTTATCTGCCTCCTATCAAATGACATTTCTCGCACCAATGGATCATTAGACCAATTAAAAATGAGGTTAGCATCATTTTTATTAGCAAAACGATAAAATAAAGTCATTCAGCAATCTTTTTTATCTCATTTAATATTCTTTGGTCTGATTTTCCATCAACAACTTTTTGTTGAGATTCAATGATTTTAAAACTGTTCCTACCATTTAGAATTTTTGAAATAGACTTATGGATATCAGACTCTTCAATTGTTTGAAAATTCCCGACTCCTATTCCAATTCTATTTTTAACAATACTATTATAAATTTCTTTCTGGTTGTCAACAAACCATCCACTCAGGAAAGGCAATCTGCAGGCACAGGCTTCAATCGACAAGGTACTAGCAGGTATAAACCCCAAATCCACTATCCTCATTAAATGGGCCATCTGAATTTCATCTATGTCCCAATAGGTATGGATAAACTTATTGAAGGGATTTTCTAATTTTGATTGATCTATTTGTGACACAATATGAATAGTATCAATATTGGGATTCTTCAAAAAGGCATTTGCAACTTTCTGAATGATTTTATGTGAATCTGAACCTCCAAGACAAATTAAGGCAGATTTAGGGTCATTATTACGGTCTTCATGTATTTGATACTCATTGGCAATTCTGAGAAAAGTTGGTCGCAACAACGCATATTTATATCCCAAAAGAAGTTGGGTTGTGGATTCAACGGAATAATCGGTTTCTTTAATTCCCTCAGCATTATTTATGACTATATCTCCAACATAATGTTTATCATGGATATCATCGATACAAACCAGTTTACACCCTTTAGTTTTAATATTTTTTTGATATTCTGTTGAAAAATAGTAATTGTCGAGCACTACAATTTCATCACCCTCCAAATAATTCAAAAACCATTCAAAGTGCGAATCATCCTCGGGTAAATCTATTCGGCCATGGCATACTTTTTCAATCTCGCTGATTTGATATTGTGAAGGTTGGCGAGTTGCATAAATACAGTAAAAATGTTCATTTAACATTTCAGCCAATGCCAAAGTACGAATAAAATGCCCCATCCCAATTGAGGGGCCACCATCTGCACGAAATATGATGGAGCGTTGCTTTATGCTTTGTTTTTTGTGCTTATTCATTCCACGTTTTTTGAACAGACGTTTTGTTGATTTGAGTGAGTTCCGGGTGCTTATCAATGGTGGCAATTATTTCGTTCATTTTTAAATTGTCACATCCATACTCTTCAATCAGCTTTTTATTAAAGAAAAAATCATCCTCAGTATCAACAGTTAAACGGTAATGGTATCTGGATTTTTCCCTTTTAGGAGTTATAATTTCTATATTTCCTGGTTTATTTTGATGCATGTATGGAGTAACATGTTCAAATTCTCCGGGCAATCTAGCATGTTTATATGCCTCTTCCAAAAGATTAAAGTTAAATATTTCGACAGACATGCCTAAGGGGTAGGTTTGACTTAAACTTGTTGATAGATATTTTCTTTCATTCTTATATGAAAAGAAATCTTCTACCTGTTCTTTCAGGAAATATCCATCAAGTAAAGGGTTATCTCCCGTAATTCTAATAATTGTTTTTGCATTAACTTCTTTAGCTGCAAAATAAAACCTTTCAAGAACATTGTTTTCGTTACCTCTAAAAACATAAATACCCAAACGGGTTGCATATTTCTCAAGAGTATCATTTTCCTTATTTATCGAAGTAGCCAGTATTATGGGTAACCTAGCATCTTTCAATCTTTTCAATAGAATTCCAATTAAAGGAGTACCTCCAATTGTCTGCATAACCTTGCCCGGTAGACGAGTGCTGTTCATACGTGCTTGCAATATTATATAAGTATTGCTTACCATATTGTCCACCCTCCATCTACTTGAAAGGTTTGTCCGGTAATAAAATCGGATGCCGAGGAGCTTAATATTGCAATAACGCCAGCTAAATCTTTAGGTTCCCCGACTTTTTTAAGTGGATTTTTATTTTTCAATCGATTTAAAAACTCAGGATTCTCGTTTTGAATCGATTCTTTTGGGAATGGTCCAGGAGAAACTGAATTTACATAAATATTGTATTTGCCAAGTAGAACTGCGTAATATCTGGTAAGCTGAATCATAGCAGCTTTTGCAGCTCCATAATGTGGGGGATTAGTATATTTCTCGCAATCGTTACCAAAATAAAGAGTTTCAAAATCAGGACTTACCAACCCATACATAGAAGAAATATTGATTATCTTCCCCCTTCCTTGTTTTTTCATATATGGAATTATTGTCCTTATGGACTTATGCACAGATCCAACAACCCCTTCCATTGTATAATTCCAGTCTTCATCACTCATGTTTTCCTGTGAGTTTCCGATAGCACTATGGGCGTTATTAATAAGTATGTCGATATCCCCAACTTTTTTTTGAACGCCAGCAAAGCAATCTTCAATGCTTTCGGAACTCATTATGTCTATTTTATGAAAATGAAGATTTTCTTCCGAATAATTAGCAAAAGCATTATTAAACTTTTCTTTCGATCTACCAGCAACAATAACATTACATCCGCATAATCTTAAGGTATCTACTATACCTTTCCCCAAATATCCATAGCCTCCGGTAACAATTGCATTTTTATTTTTAAGATTAAATAATTCATTTATTTCGGCCATTGTGATGGAATTAAAATTGATTCATTTATACTTATTTTTTGCAAAGGTAACTTGTTTGTAACAGATATATCTTTGATATTATTTTTTAATTGCGAAAGTGTATTCACTCCAAAAATTACTTTATCAATAAAAAATTTATCCGTACAATATTTTAATAGCATCCCAGCTAAGGAACTCCCATATTTTTGTAATTCCTGAATTATTGGCTTTGCATCATTAAAGAACGCATTTAGATTATTTAATTCACTAAAGAAAAGTCCTTGAAGAAAAGCGGAACGGGTATGAATTTCGCACCCATTTTGGTTTAGTGCTTTCATATAAGACTCAAAACGATTATCGAAATAGTTGTACGGAACCTGAATTATATCGGGAATTAATCCTAACGAAAGAACAGGTTCAACTTCGTGAATTTCATTAAATGAAAAACCTATCTTTTTAATAAATCCTTGCGTTTTTAACTGAATTAATTCCTCCCACAATTTGGGATTGCTTACAATTTCCATTGGCCGATGAGACATATACCCGTATAACGATTGGGATTTCAAATATGTTAAGCTATCATGAAGTTGCTGTGATATACTTTTTTTGCTGTTATGAAGTAAAAATTTTGATACTATTTTAAATCCTGACAGGTCGTTTTTCCCTAACACCTGCTCACTAGTACCATAAGCAGAAGCAGTATCCAAAATATTTATTCCAAATTCTCTAGCATAATTGAGAATCAAGGAAACCTCACTCTCTTCAGTTTGTCCCTGCTTGTTACTAATTCCATATGGGATGCCAAATTGAACAGTTCCAAGACCTATTTTTGAGATAGAATTAGTCATTTAGAATGCTCTATCTGATATTTAGAATGTTTTTTTTCGTCCTTTGATCTATCAAATATCATTTGTGGACATTCACCTTGTAAAAATCAGTAATGCAACTAATTACAAGTTCTTGATCTTCCTCCGTTAATGTAGGATACATGGGTAAACTAAGACTCCGACTGTAGTACTCTTCAGCGACCGGCAAATCTCCTTCCTTCCAACCCAATCCTTTGTAATAAGGCATTAAATGCACTGGAATATAATGAACCTGTGCAAATATATTGTTTGCCCTGAGATACTCATATAGACCCTTTCTATCTTCAACTTCAATAATATACAAATGATATGCATGTCCATCAACAACTCCTGCCTGGCCTTTAATAAATGATTTATCTTTAAAAGCTTCAAAATAGTTTCGGGCAATTTCTTTCCTTCGGTTTAGTCCGGCATCGGCTTTTTGTAATTGACTGTTTCCAAGTGCTGCCTGTATGTCCGATAACCGATAATTGTAACCCAACTCCTGCATTTCATAATACCATCCGCCATGATTATCTTGTAAGAGTTCCGGTTCTTTGGTAATTCCATGTGTTCTAAGCATCATGAGTTTATTATACAACTCTTCATCATTTGTGGTGATCATACCGCCTTCACCCGCTGCAATGTGTTTTACCGGATGAAATGAAAAAATAGCCAGGTCTGCATATTGCCCATTGCCACAATTTTGTTTCATCCCTTGACTGTTGATAAAATAACCGCCTGGCGCATGACAGGCATCTTCGATTATCCAGCAATTATATTTGTCAGCCAGTATTCTCAATCTTTCCAAATCTACTGCCCTTCCTGCAAAATCAACCGGTATAATACCTTTATACGTGCCTTTAGGTGAATTTTTAAGAAGTTCTTCTACTCTTGAAATATCTAATAAATACGTAGAAGGATCTATATCAGCAAAAACAACTTCACCTCCTGTATAGCGTACACAATTAGCTGAAGCGGCAAAAGTAATAGGGGTAGTTATTACTTTATCTCCTGGATTTACTTTGAGAGCAAGTGCACATAAATGCAGAGCTGCTGTTCCGTTGGCAACTGCCACAGCAAATTTAACTCCTATATATTCAGCAAATGTATTTTCAAAATCTCTAACTGCAGGTCCTTGGGTTAAGAAATCAGATTTCAGGACACTAACTACCGCATTAATGTCATCCTGATCTATAGATTGGCGTCCGTATGGTATAGGGTGATTAATCATACATTAAAATTTGGGTCAACATATTTCTTTATTTTTTCTCTAATTGACTCAACAGTTTCCCATTCATCATTAGTTCCGGAATTGTACTTGAACCCAAATTCCACTTCTTTTGCATTGTGGTGTTTCAAAAAATCCAGTTTTTTATGACTAAAAGAAACAGATGGCAAAATAGCATAGTATTTTCCCAAATCTATTGTATTCAAAGAATCTGTTTCAGTAATCATTTCTTCATGAAGCTTTTCGCCTGGCCTAATACCTACATCCCTAATTTCACAATTCGGTGCGATTGCAGCAGCAACATCCAATATTTTGTAGGATGGTATTTTTGGAACAAAAATCTCCCCACCCAAGGCATTTTCCATGGCAAAGAAAACAAGACGAACACCTTCTTCCAATGAAATATTGAATCGTGTCATTTCCCGATGCGTCACGGGTATAAAACCCTGTTCGCGTTGCTTCATAAAAAAAGGAATAACAGAACCTCTTGAGCCCATCACATTACCGTAGCGCACAATGGAAAAGCGCATATCACGGCTTCCTTTGATATTATTCGCAGCAGCGAAAAGCTTATCCGATGCAAGTTTGGTTGTTCCGTATAGGTTAATCGGTGCACACGCTTTATCGGTACTTAATGCAACAACTCTTTTTACATTACAAGTCAAAGCAGCATGAATTACATTTTCAGCACCATCAATATTCGTACGAATACATTCGGTTGGATTATATTCAGCTGTGTCGACTTGCTTCATTGCGGCAGCATGTATTATCACCTCTATTCCTTCGCAAGCACGAATAAGCCTTTCCCGGTCCCTGACATCTCCAATGAAAAATCGTAATTGGGGATAATCATTTTGAGGATATTTCATCCTCATCTCGGACTGTTTTAATTCATCTCTTGAGTATATTACAATTCGCTTAACATCCGGATATTCATTAAGTATTAATTCGGTGAATTTCTTACCAAAAGAACCTGTACCTCCGGTGATCAGGACTGATTTGTGATTTAACATTGTATTCTGCTTTTATTTATTAATAACAATTAAGATTCTATTACCATGCCTCTCTCATTTTCCCCCAAAACAAGCCCCCAAACACAAGCCCAATCCCAATAAATCCCCCCAGGAAAACACTTATTATCATAATCATGGAGCGTTTTGGAGCGGACTTCTCAATAGGAACTTTCACAGGTTCAATGACTGAAAAAGCAGGTGTATCCTTCTTCACAGCAATCTCTGCCTGTTCCTTTTGTTCTGCGAGGCTCTGATAAACCTGAGAAGCAATATTATAGGCATCGCTCAATTCCTGGTAGTTTATATTGGTCCTTTCTTCAATCACGTTACGGTTCCGATCACGGTACTCAAAAAAAGCTTCACGCGCAGTTTCAAACTCAGCCTTCTTTTCTTTGTAGCTTGTCTCTATGAATTCCAGGTTTTGAACCGCCTGTTTGGTCTTGTATTCAATAATATATTTTTGAAGTAACTCAACTGTTTTTTGTGTTACCTGAGCAGTAAGCAGTGGTTCTCCCAATTCAGCACCAATAGTCACCAAACCGGTTTCTTTATCCACTGAAACGGTTACTACTTCTGTCATAGACTTTAAAATTTCAGTCTCCTCTTCTGTGAGTCTTGTAACATCAATAGTTGATTGTCCGGAAACCCCTGACAATATTTTTTTCTCCTCTCCCATCAACGCATTTTTGATGGTCCAGGGCAAACGAAAAGTATATTTCAAGACTGTTGCCCCAAATCCGGGAACTGAATCCTGCATCCGTTTCTCGTAGATAGAAATGGGTTGTTCCTCATCCTCATAATCAAAAGGTTGATGTACCAACTCATTCAAAAAAGGATAGCTATTAATAACCCGCGGATACAATTCAGGTTGAATGCCCGAAGCGCTTCCCATCATAGAGCCCAGGTTAATACCTGCCATACTGGCCAGTCCGCCGAGACCGCCCAAGTCGGTTTTCCCTTCTGCCTGGGGAAGTATAGTTGCTGAGGCTGTGTATTTTACCGGGCTAAATATGGCGACCATGAAGCCAATAACAACTGCAATGGCTATGGAATACCAGATGGTTTTGCGGTTGTCCCAGATGGTGTGGGCCAGGGCTATGAGGTCTATTTCGTCGTCTTTGATGATCGGGCGTTCCATTTTGTCTTGAGAGGTGTCTTTGGAATTAGAAGTGTCTTTCATTGGTTGAAAACTATGTTGTTTGAGACTTAGGCTGAGGCTGAGGCTGAGAGAATCTCTAAATATTGATTATCTCTTTTGTTATTTTGTCATCAAATATTGCTTAGGAGAGAAAAAGAATTCTCCTTGGTAAGGAATCTCTGAACCTTAGTCTTAGCCTAAGTCTATTGAGGCTGAAGTTAAGGTTAAGATGTATTATAAATAGTGTCTATCTCATTTATTATTCAGTCATCAAATATTATTTGGGAGAAAAAGAATTCTCCTTGGTAAGGAATCTCTGAACCTTAGTCTTAGCCTAAGTCTATTGAGGCTGAAGTTAAGGTTAAGATGTATTATAAATAGTGTCTATCTCATTTATTATTCAGTCATCAAATATTATTTGGGAGAAAAAGAATTCTCCTTGGTAAGGAATCTCTGAACCTTAGTCTTAACCTTAGTCTATTGCGGCTGAGGTTAAGGTTGAGTCTGAGAGGAGTCCAAATATTGATTATCTCTTTTGGTTGTTTGTCATCAAATTTATATAAGAACAAGAGAATTCTCCTGTAACTAGGAACCTCTTAGCCTTAGTCTTAGTCTTAGCCTTAATCCTTTCTTCTTAGCCTTAGTCTTAGCCTCATCCTTATTTCTCTTACCCTTATTGGCCCCATTTTTCTTACCTCAATGCACTAATAATCTTGTTAATTTCAAAAATCAATTTATTGTACTTATCCAGCAGTTCGTCTGTTTTTTCAGAATCAATATATCCAACATCCCTACCATACAATAAATGACTTTGAGTTTCAAAAGCAGATCCTCTTGCAAATACATAAAAATTTGCTTTGTCCTTTTTTGTCCTACGCCCAAAAGCTTCAGCAATATTTCCACTAACACTATTCGATGCTCTTCTTATTTGGGAGGTCAAACCATAATCTTCAGACCTGGGAAATTTGGAAGATACTTGAAAAACATCAACAGCATTACTATTGGAATTCTTCCAAACGGGCATATCCTGGAAACTATCGTACATGGGGATGGATTGAGGTTGAGGTTGAGGTTAGGTTTAGGCTGAGGTTGAGGTTGAGGTTGAGATAGAGAGAAGCATCATATATTGATTATCCCTTGTGCTATAACATCATCAAACATTACTTATGAAAAAAAGAATTTTGCCCGCCAAAAGAATCTCTAAGCCTTAGCCTTAACCTTCAGGGGCAGAGGCTGAGATTAAGGTTGAGTCTTAAAAAACTTCGTTTTTATAGATTATCTTTTTGGATGTTTTGAAATCACATAAAGAAACTCTTCTATAGCAAGAAATCTCTTAGCCTTAGTCTTAACCTTAGCCTTCAGAGAACGAGGTTGAGGCTGAGAGAAACTTCATATATTGATTATCTTTTGTGATGTTTTGAAATCACAATTTTCCTGAGAAAAAAGAAAATCCTCGATAGCAAAGAATCTCTTA
>NZ_JADQBH010000128.1:20377-37351 GCF_016278715.1 Marinilabilia sp.
GAAATCACAATTTTCCTGAGAAAAAAGAAAATCCTCGATAGCAAAGAATCTCTTAGCCTTAGTCTTAACCTTAGACTTCAGAGAATGAGGTTGAGAATTAGGTTAAGCGAAACTTCATATATTGATTATCTTTTGTGATGCTTTGCAATCACATATTACTTGAGTAAAAAAGAGAGTTCTCCTGTAACTATGATCGTCTTAACCTCAACCTTAATCTTAGCCAAATTTCTCTACGCCTTAGCCTCATCCTTTTTTCTCTTAGCCTTAGCTTAAATCTGAGCCTCTCAACTGTTAAAGCTTGAAAACGGTTTCAAATTTTAGATTTACAAGTTGAGCGTTTTGCGCGTTGCCGGTTCCCCCTTCAGGGGGTTAGGGGGTAGCGGGTAGGTGGTTCAGAGTTGTGGCGTGAGTTCTGAGTTTTGTGTTACGTGTTAGCGTTTACCCTTAAGGTTTACCCTGTGAATAGTAATTCTACAGGGGGGTCAGGTTTACCATGTGAAGTTACTACTTCATATGGGGGTAGTGCAAAAGGGTGCTGAGTTCTGGGTTTCGGGTTTAGAGTAATATCCGGATTAAGAAGTTCGTTTATTTCTATACTCCATGGCTTTCTCACTTATTTCTTCAACACTATCGTCCTTCCACAAATTCTTTTGCCAACGCGTATAATCAAAAGGTTCTTTGATTATCAAACTTATAAATTTTTCAGCATCCACATCTCCCAAGCTATGTATTAAAGCTTTCAATCCTTCTTTTCTAATTTCATTTTCCGTTCGCATAGCTAAAAGTTTATTTTATCTACAAAGTCTATTGGATTTAAAACTACTAGTTGCCTCAATTCACAGCATTTCTTTATCAATGCTCTATCTGTAGTTATAAAAAAGTCACAATTCATCTCAATGGCAGATGCAATATGCAATCCGTCTTTGGGCTTAATATTTAATTCAGATAATTTATTAGCATTGAGTAAAATCTGTTCTGTTTCTCCGATATCAACACTCGCATATTTTTTCCAGCCTGAAATTGCATCTCTCTTTTCAGCAAATGGGTTAGCGGAATTTTCATAATCAAGAATATATGACCAGGTTAGCTCAAATAATTTCTTAGCGATAGCATCCTGAATTTTTAATTTACAAACCGTTTCCAAATATATCTGTCCCTGCTTTTGATTATCAAATGGCCGGTTAAATGAGCAATTGTCCAAATAAATGAGCATTTAATTTTTCGGGTTAAAGGTTCTGACTATTCACATTACAAACCATTTCACTTTCAAATATTTAAGTCTTCTTTTTCAATTCTTTCCTTCGACAAGTGGTTCATAGAATCACGAAATCTAACCAAATCAACCGGGGTCTCAAGTTTTTGCTCCAGTTTGTCTTTTAAGTTACTTACAAATCTATTTTCCGGTTAAGTAAAATCTCAATTCCATTTCTTATTTTCACAGCTTCCTCAAAATATTTTTTAGCATCTTCCAAAGGTGGTTTACCTTCAGGCATAAGCCCCATTTCCCCGGGGTATCTTGCTTCTATATAAAGAGTATCCAATTCTGCTATAATCTGTTCGTCCACATCTTCAAGCCTATCCTAAATCTTACTGTACAGACTCTCAATATTGTTGGTTTTTATTAGTCCAATTTCAAACTCTTCAATAACAGCCTTAAACGACTTTTCGATACATTGCTGGGCGTGAAAGGCAACAACATTGGTGATTCTGGAATCACCCAACATCCGTTCCATTGCAGCGATATCATCGTCGGCAGCTTTAAGCCACTCCCTGGTTATTTGCTTCATACAGAACTTTTCCGGTTTTAAGAATATCTCTGACAAACAGACTATCCATTTCAAGAAGTTTTTTAAAGCCTGCGCGGGTATATACGATCAAATCAATAGGAACTTCAGCTTTAAAAGCTTTAATATGCTGATTATACCTAAGGTATAAATTCATTTTTTCACGAAAGCCTGAAGGGATATCATTCTGAGGTGTAATAACCATTAAATCAATATCACTGTTTTCAGAAGCATTTCCCCGGGCCCAAGACCCGAAAAGAATGACCTTATCCACTCCAACAGTTTTAAACTCACGGATGATGGATTGAATAATGTCGTCTATTTTTTTATTGTTTACCATGGAGGTTGCGAGTTTTGGGTTTTGGGTGTGTTCTGCGTTTCGGGTTTGTGGGCCGGTGGTTCCCCCTTTAGGGGGTTAGGGGTGTGGGTGGGGGGCTGTGTTGCCAACTCTTATCACATCCAGTCCCTACTTGCCTACTTGCCTACTCACCTTTATGCGTCTTATATGTTACATTCACAAAAGCCCTTCAACCAACAAATCCTCATCAAGATCCTCCCAATGAATTCCTTCTCCATCTCCAATAAAGCGCCAGTTCTCTAATTGCTTGGAAGAAGCATCTCTCAGTAATGGGAACCATTCCAATGGGACACTCACCTCGCGTCCATCTTCCAACGCCAGATGCAGTTTTTTGTCATCAAACCACAGATTAACTGCATTGGCAGATTTTTTAATCTTTAAAATACTCATCCCATTTATCTTTAAACATATAAAGATTTTCCAAAATTATCTTTCTCATTTCTCCAAGTTCATTAGAATTAAACCGTCGGGACCCAACCAAGGTTGCGTCATTCAATAAATACTTTGCAGTACCTCTTCCTTTTTCAACATGAATATGAGGTGGAGTATAATCATTTGAATAGAAGAAAAACCGATAACCGTTTTGTCGAAATATTGTCGACATTTTAGATTCTAATAATCTTAACATTTTCTTAAAGGGGGATTTCATCCCCTAGCCCCGACTTACTCTTTTGTCTTACCTGCCAAGGTCGGGGGGTACTTCAAGCCTGAAAACGGTTTATTTTTTGAGATTACAAGTTGTGTCCTTTGCGCGCGGGCCGTTCCCCCTTCAGGGGGTCAGGGGGTAGTGCGCACGGGGGCTGAGTTTTGAGTGTTCTGTGTTTCGGGTTTCTATTATATTCCCTCTAATCCCTACTGCCTAATTGCCTAACAGCTATGAGCAATAATGAGCTAAGTGCTAACAGCTATATCATTTAAGCGTATTACTAATTGTTACTACCGTAAGTGCCAGCGAGGCCACACTGCTGCCAATGCTTATCCAGGCTGTAGCGGGTAACGGATTTCGTGGCGGTTTGGAGGGAATAATTATTTCACTTCCGGCCATTACTTTGGGATAGTTTCTAAAAATAAGAAAACTGCTGGTGGCGGCGGCTTTACCATTTGGATAAACCACATAAGCCTTTCCCTTTTTTGCCATATCGGAAAATCCTCCACCCTGGTCCACATAATGACGGAGAGACTTACCCTCCACGAACGGAGCACTCACCGGGTTCAGCACTTCTCCACTGATTTTTATGGTTTGCAATTCTCTTGGGATAAACAATTCATCCCCGGCCTTAAGGAATACATCGTCGCGCGATCCGGGATTTTCAATGGCTTCATTCAGGTCGATGGCCAGTACTTCAAATCCCAAATTGTCGAACTGAAGGGTGCTGTCGCGCTCCATCAGCTCCTCCCGCAATCGTTTCATTTTGGCATCCATATCCACCTTTCGGGTGAGCATGGCACCTTTGGGGTAAGCATCGGGCGTGAGGCCACCGGTACGTTCTATAACAGTTGACAGACGTTCTTCGCGATTGGAAAGATTGTATTCCCCTGCATAAAGCACTTCACCGTTTACCCGCACTGTTCCAGAATTCACAAAACCGGGAGCGCGTCTTACAAACACCTGATCGTAAGGTTTCAGCTCAAAACGGCCATCCTCTTCGTCCAATTCCAGATTTCGCGAAATGGAGAACTGAAACAGGTGCCCGGTTCTTTTACTGTATTCACTCTTCTCATCATGACTGAGGCGTCTGGCCACTTCGATATAGGAACTGGAAGCAGACTCGGTAAGACCTCCAGCCATTGTCACCAAATCAGAAAGAGTAGTACCGTCCCGGTAATCGAAAGTTCCGGGGTACTGAACCTCTCCCTTAACTGAAAGGTTTCTCTCCTGACGAAGGCTGTCCCTGGAGTAGATGGTAACAATATCCTCGCGTTTCAAATCAACATTAAAATCGCCACCAATTACCTTCTTTACCGAAAAAGGAATATTCTCCAACTCAAAGTTGTCATCCAACCGAAGAATCTGACCTCTTTCCATAAAAGCATCCTCCCGCAGTCCTTCAGCCTTTTCAAGCAATACGGCCAACGACAAGCCATCTGTCAGTTCGTAGTTTCCCGGACGCATCACCGCGCCTTCAATAATCACACGATTACCGACCCTATTCAGAATTTCTCCTGCTATAATGCTGTCGCCGTTTTGAATCAAAACATCATTAAAATCTTCCCGGATGACACCTTCAAAAAAGCTTTGCCGTGAGTTGGTTCTAAAAACCTCCAGCCTTTCCTGATAAGCTCTATCTGTAAACCCTCCTGCATAATCCACCATATCTGCAATGGTCTCGCCCTTTTTCCCTTCGAAGATACCTGTACGTTTGAATTCTCCACTCATACGCACCCTGTAACGATATGAGGGCACCATGATGACATCATCATCCCGCAGAGAGATGTTATCATCACTCTTCCCGTTTATCAGATATTCGTATACATCCAGAGTTTTTAAATGTTTTCCTCCGCGAATGATTTTTATTTCACGGAAACTTCCATTCATGTTGGGGCCACCGGCCAGGTACAAGGCATTAAAGGCAGTGGCAGAACCGGGAAGAGTATAACTTCCTGGTGCAAAAGCCTCTCCAATTACATGAACCTTGATTGGCCGGATTTGTGCCAGGTAGATGTGGGCAAAAGTCTGTGGTTGCTCTTCTGCCAGGTCACGATAAATGAGTGTGAGTTTATTGAAAATCTTCTTTTCAGCTTCCTCCAGGGTCAGTGAACCCACCGAAACCGGCCCTACATTGGGAATATTCAGATTACCCCCATTATCGACAGTAAGCTGATAGTTTTGCTGAGAGGTGCCCCATATATCTATGGAAAATTCATCCCCGGGCCCGATAATATATGATTTAGATGCTGGAAGATTCACGCTTGGTTCAAAAGTCAGAAACTCAGAATTAAAAAAATCAAACCCATAAAGTTTCTTTCTCTCCGGGGTTTTGGCAATCTCCTTCTTTTCTGATACTTCTTGCAAAGTTGATGAATCAATGCCATTATCTCCTGCTCCATTTTGAGTCTGTGAAACATCCCCCAGCTGTTCAAACCGTCTTTTGAGTTCATTGATTTGCTGACGGGTAAAACCACGTGCCATGGCCAATGATATTGCCTGTTGCTCAGACAATCCGCGGTTCATCATTTCATCATAAATCTGGCGGATCTGATTGTCGGAAAGTTGAGATACTTTTATTTCCCTTGGGTTAATATCCTGCTGTGCAGAGCCAATGTGATTCACTCCCAAAAGCAATCCCAACAGAAGGAAAAAAATAAGTTTACGCATAATAAAAAGATAAGAATTTACTCAAAATGAAGTTGTGAATTAGATACACTGCCGTCTCCTGACTCACATGAGTCACTTTTCACCATGGGGCGAACCTATCATTATCACAATAGCAATTAACAGGTTAAACTCACCATCCTATCCAACAGAAATTCCTGCAACCTGTTTTTATGCTCACACAAATGATCAATTTACGAATTAAACGATTTCTGTGACAAAAAATTATTCCTTAAGCAAAATCACTTCGCCTCATAATCCTGTCATGAAGTAATCAAATTAAGGGTTTGCAAATTTATTAATTTTAAACGGGGTAACCGCTCCGAAATGTAAAAAGTTTCCTACTTGTTTTGCAGGATATTGAAAAGGAGATCATTAAGGAGGAGAAAGGCTGAGGAGGTGGTGAAATTGAGGCTGAGATAAAGGTTTAGTGAGATTTGTATTGCGGGTTTTTCTTCATGACGAAAAGTGCAATAACCAATTGATAGATTTTCCAATGAAAGAACCCCATCAGATTAGCACCCGTCTTTAGGCAGGTGGTTGTGCAAGCCAGGAAACACCCTCTTCAGCCGGCTTCAAGCCGGCTTCCAAATTGGTACATTAATCCTCGATAAACAGGAAAGCCGGCTCGAAGCCGGCTCTTTCTCATATATTCTACATTTTTAATCACCCGGATAAACCCGGGTGCTATTCTCATTATAATATCTATCAATCAAAAAGACGTTATAGTAATTCCATAAACACAACACCTACAAGCCCCTAAAAAAAATACATCCCATGAGTTTAGCACCCGTCTTTAGGCGGGTGATTGCGCATGGTTTCCAAATTCAATGATTCAATCAATAGATTTTCCAATGAAAGGGTTTCCCATCAGTTTAGCACCCGTCTTCAGGCGGGTGATTGCGCAAAACAGGGAACACCCTCTTCAGCCGGCTTCAAGCCGGCTTCCAACTGAAACATTAATCCTCAATAAACAGGAAAGCCGGCTCGAAGCCGGCTCTGTCCCATATATCATACATTATTTTATCACCCGGCTGAACCCGGGTGCTATTCTCATAAACCATTTTCAATGCTCCCCAATTGCTGAGATGTGACCTCGAAAACAGGAGGTCATTACTCAATATAAACCCTCTTATAAAAAAATTGAACAACAGGGCCTTCATTCATTAAATTTCCATAACTTTAAACCTCACAACCAACACCTTAACGCCATGCGACACACTTACTCATGCATCTGGATCCATATTATTTGGGCTACAAAAAACCGCGAACGTGTTTTATTCGGTGAAAATGGAATACCATTATTCAACCATTTGACCAACAAAGGAAAAGAATTAAATTGCCCATTTGAAAAACTAAATATCCAACCCGAACATATTCACGGATTAATCAACCTTCCAACAAATCTGGCCTTAAAAGATTTTATGTCCAAAATAAAAGGTGGTTCATCTTTTTGGTTAAATAATGAAATTTTCAAATCTACATTTTCTTGGCAAAGAGGTTACGGTGCCTTTTCCGTTAGTGCATCCCAGATAGAAATAGTAAAAGATTACATTGCAAATCAAGGCAACCACCACAAACGCCTGAGATTTGCAAATGAATATGACCAATGGAAAAAAGAATATGGCTTATTTGATGATTAGAAAGAACAGGAATTCATTTAAGTACCACACCTAAAAATTGCAACCAAAGCTTTTAAGCCAAAAGACATCCCATGAGTTTAGCACCCGTCTTCAGGCGGGTGATTGTGCAAGGTTTCCAAATCAAATATTCAATCAATAGATTTTCCAATGAAAGGGTTTCCCATCAGTTTAGCACCCGTCTTCAGGCGGGTGATTGCACAAGGTTTCCAAATTCAATTATTCAATCAATAGTTTTCCAATGAAAGGGTTTCCCATGAGATTAGCACCCGTCTTCAGGCGGGTGATTGAACAAGCAAGGGAACACCCCCTTCAGCCGGCTTCAAGCCGGCTTCCAAACTGAAACATTAATCCTCAATAAACAAAAAAGCCGGCTCGAAGCCGGCTCTGTCCCATATATCGTACATTCTTAATCACCCGGATAAACCCGGGTGCTATTCTCATACACCATTTTCAATGCTCCCCATTTGCTGAGATGTGACCTCGAAAACCGGAGGTGATATTCTTGAAATTCATTTTTAAATTAATCAAGACAGGCCTGCAGCCTGTTAATTGGTCACTGCTCCTTCTCGTGTTCAAAAAATTTCTTTTGAAAGACAAGGATGGCAATTATACCCAGAGTGATGGATGAATCCGCAATATTAAATACCGGTCTAAAGAAAATATAATCCTGTCCTCCAACCCATGGAAACCATTCAGGATAGGTTCCGGAAAAGATAGGAAAATAGAACATATCGACAACTCTTCCGTGAAGAAAAGCGGCATATCCACCCCCTTCAGGGAACATGGCGGCTATCTGAGAGTAACTATGATTAAAAATCATCCCATAAAAAGCACTGTCAATAATATTCCCCAAAGCTCCGGCAAGCACCATGCTAACACTTACAATCAGCCCCAGGGGGGCCTTTTTCAGGGTGAGTTTGTACAGATACCAGCCAATACCCACAACCGCCACAATGCGGAAAACGCTTAGAAAAATTTTTCCAAAATCGCCTCCCAGCTCCATGCCAAAGGCCATGCCATTGTTTTCTACAAAATGGATATAAAACCAATCGCCAAATACCGAGAACTCATCTCCCAGCATCATATTGGTTTTGACCCAGAATTTAAGGGCCTGATCGATTAGCAAAATAGCCAGGATAATGATTACAGGTGTCTTTAATTTTCCCATTTGTCAGGTGTTAAAAATAGTGGTTAGTTTTTAGTCAGCAATGGGGATTCCAGACTACTGACATACCCAAGAAACTAACAAAAAAAACGCGTAAGCTGTACATTTTTAATCGTTTGCAATCTGTATTAGATAAAATAATGTTGCTTCAAAACAACCCCGTTATTCATGAAAAGATTCTTCGGCGTTCCTCCTCTCCGATTAAAATCGGGATCAGCGAAGAATTTCTGATAAAAGTAAATAAGTCAGTATTGGAATTACCCGTCACTGACTTACTCCAAAAACTATTAAAATCATAAAAAAAAACAGATTTTGAACGTTTTATCACTTTAGTAAGGCAAAATCGAATTATGAGGCGCATTAATTCAGTAATACCACAAAAGCATTACAACTTCCCTTTTATGCTTCAGAAAACAAAACGCACTTCTTTATTTCTGTGCTTTTTTGGCTTCGATACTCAAAGTGGCATGAGGAACAGCTCTCAGACGTTCTTTGGCGATCAATTTGCCGGTTTCCCGACAAATGCCGTAGGTTTTGTTTTCGATACGAACCAGAGCAGCCTGCAAATGCTGAATAAATTTCTGCTGACGCTGAGCCAGTTTACCAGCTTCCTCTTTTGAAAGTACAGCAGCTCCCTCTTCCAGCACCTTAAAAGTAGGTGAGGTATCCTGAGTGTCATTCCCATCTTCAAGGGTTATGGTATTTCTAAGCAATTCGTAATCGCGTTTTGCTTTTTCGAGCTTGCCAAGAATTATGTCTTTAAATTCTTTCAGCTCTTCGTCTGAATATCGGGTCTTTTCTGCCATAATGACAAAATTTATTGGTGTAAAAATGAGTGAACCAACCTGAGTAAAAACAAGGTTTAATCAAGTCAAACTTTTTCAATTTCCAGTAATATAGTCACATCATCCTCCAAATCTACGGAAAGTGCGTCATTACTGTTACATGATTCTACTAAATTAATTTCTTTCGCCAATGTTTGGGCGGCAATATATTTTTTATGTTTCTCAATGGCCTTATTTGTCACCTCATTTTTCTGAATGCTGACAATAATCTTGTCGGTGACTTCAAAGCCGCTGTCTTTTCTGAGATTCTGAATTCGGTTAATCAATTCCCTGGCTACCCCTTCGGCTTTCAGTTCGGGTGTAAGGGTTATATCCAGCGCCACTGTAATACGCCCTTCGTTGGCTACCAACATTCCGGGAATATCTTCGCTGATGACCTCAGCATCTTCATTGTTCAGATCAACCGCCTGACCTTCAATCTCCAGGTTAAAGCCATTTTCCATTTCAAACCGGGCAATATCTTCCTGCGACATTTCCGCAAACGCCTTGCTTATGGCCTTCATCATCTTGCCATAGCGGGGTCCAAGAGTTTTGAAGTTAGGTTTAATCTTCTTCACCAACACTCCTGTGGCATCTTTAAGGTACTCAATTTCTTTGATATTTACCTCAGTCAGAATCAAATCTTTTACCGCTTCAATCTGCTCTTCAAAATGAGCATCGTAAACGGGCAACATTATCTTCTGTAACGGCTGGCGAACCTTGATGTTCACTTTGCGCCGGAGGGCCAGCACCATTGATGAAATCTGCTGAGCATACTCCATCCTTTCCTCCAGCGCTTTATCAATTAATCCCTCCTCAAATTCAGGAAATTTGGCCAAATGAACGGATTCTTCAGAATGACGCCCCGAAAGCTGATTCAAATCTGAAAACAGCCGGTCAGCATAAAATGGGGCGATGGGCGCAGCGAGCAAGGAAACAGTTTCCAATGCCTGATAAAGTGTCTGATAAGCCGCCAGTTTATCTCTGTCGAATGCCCCACCCCAAAAACGTTTACGATTGAGTCGGACATACCAGTTACTTAGATTCTCGGTAACAAAATCCTGAATGGCACGACCAGCACGGGTGGGCTCATAATTCTCAAGGGCATCGGTGACCTCTTTGGTAAGGGTGTTCAGCAATGAAATAATCCATCGGTCTATTTCTGAGCGCTCCTCAACAGGCACCTCTTTCTCACTCCCGGTAAAGCCATCAATATTGGCATAGAGAGAAAAGAAAGAATAGGTATTGTAAAGTGTTCCGAAGAATTTTCTTTTCACTTCATCCACTCCAGAGATATCAAACTTCAGGTTGTCCCAGGGCTGTGCATTGGTAATCATATACCACCGCAACGGATCGGAACCATGCTCTTCGATGGTTTTGAAAGGATCAACGGCATTTCCAAGACGCTTGGACATCTTGTTTCCGTTTTTATCGAGTACCAGTCCGTTGGAAATAATATTTTTAAATGCCACGCTGTCAAATAGCATAGTCCCCAGTGCATGAAGGGTAAAAAACCATCCCCGGGTCTGATCCACGCCTTCGGCAATGAAGTCGGCCGGGAAAGGAAGGCCCCCCTCGCCAACGGTTCGGCCCTCGAACGGATAATGCATTTGCGCATAAGGCATGGCCCCTGAATCGAACCAAACATCAATCAGGTCGGTTTCACGATACATGCGCTTACCTTTATCAGAAACCAAAATCACATCATCCACATAAGGTCTGTGAAGATCTATCTTATTATAATTGACATCGCTAAAATCACCTGGCCGGAAACTTCCAAATGGATTCTTATCCATAAAACCGGCTTTCACTGAGCGATCAATTTCATTGACCAATTCCTCCACAGAACCAATGCATTTCTCTTCACCCCCATCTTCTGTCCGCCAGATAGGAAGTGGTGTCCCCCAATATCGTGAACGGCTCAGATTCCAGTCAACCAGATTTTCAAGCCACTTTCCGAAACGGCCTGTTCCGGTGGACTGAGGTTTCCAGTTGATAGTATTATTGAGCTCAATCATTTTTTCCTTGGCGGCAGTGGTCTTAATAAACCAGCTATCAAGCGGATAGTAGAGTACCGGTTTATCGGTTCTCCAGCAATGCGGATAACTGTGTTCGTATTTCTCTACCTTAAAGGCTTTGTTCTCTTTTTTGAGCATGACAGCGATGTCCACATCCAAAGAAGAATCATCATCGGTCAGTTTTTCATCATAACTATTCTTTACGTACCTCCCGGAGAACTCGCTATAGATATCAATGTCCACATTCGACTTTACAAATGCCGGGTCCAGATCTTTAATCAGGAAGAATTTCCCGGTACGATCCACCATAGGTTGTTGCTTCCCGTCTTTGTCGGTGAGCAATAACGGTGCAATACCGGCTTCTTTCCCCACCCGGTTGTCATCGGCACCAAAAGTAGGTGCAATATGGACAATTCCGGTACCATCTTCAGTGGTCACAAAATCACCTGATATTACACGGAATGCATCCCCCTCGGGTTTCATCCAGGGAATTAGTTGCTCGTAACGAAGTCCGATTAGTTTTTCTCCATCAAACTCATCCAATACCTGAAAAGGAATCTTCTTGTCACCGACGGTGTAATCATCCAGCGGCAACTCAGCATATTTGGGATTAAAAAATGAACTGACCAGGTCTTTGGCAACCACCGCCACCATCGGCTCACCCGTATACGGGTTAAAAGAGCGGACCCGCACATATTTAATGGACGAACCTACCGCAAGTGCTGTATTGGAAGGGAATGTCCATGGTGTAGTCGTCCATGCCAGGAAAAAAACCTCGGCATCTGCCCCATTGAAAAGGAAATCGGAATCACTGTTTTTGACGACTTTGAACTGACCGGTACAGGTGGTATCCTTCACATCACGGTAGCATCCAGGCTGGTTGAGCTCATGGGTGCTTAAGCCGGTACCGGCGGCAGGCGAGAATGGCTGAATGGTGTATCCTTTGTAGAGCAATCCTTTCTTGTGCAATTCTTTGAGCATCCACCACAAAGTCTCGATGTACCGGTTATCGTAAGTAATGTAAGGGTGATCCATATCCACCCAGTATCCCATTTTGTGGGTCAAATCCACCCACATATCGGTATATTTCATCACATCCTTGCGGCAGGCTTCATTGTATTCTGCCACAGAAATGGATTTTCCAATGTCCTCTTTGGTAATCCCGAGTGTTTTTTCCACACCCAATTCAACGGGGAGTCCATGCGTATCCCATCCCGCTTTACGATGAACCTGATACCCCTGCTGTGTCTTAAAACGGCAAAAAATATCCTTAATGGTACGGGCCATCACATGATGAATTCCGGGCATTCCGTTAGCAGACGGAGGTCCTTCATAAAACACAAATGACGGACTCCCCTCCCTACTGGACAAGCTTTTATCAAAAGTACTATTGGCCTCCCATTCTTTTAAAACCTCCTGATTGATCTCAGCGAGGTTTAACCCTTTGTATTCAGGAAATTTTTTACTCATTTATATGTAAGTTTTTACCTCTGTTTTAAAAAGTTTACAAATATATCGCTTGACTGAAACAAAAGCAAATAGAAATTGACGATAATGATGGAGAGGACCCTGTTGCATAGCAGCCTCTGTGTCCCTCTGTGCTCTCTGTGGTTAAACCCCGTTGCGTAGCAACCCTGCGTGTCCTGTTTTCAAACTGCTACCTGCCCTTTCAGGGCGCAAATAATGACCTGAACTTTTTACCCGGGACGTTGCCCCGGGCTGTGTTCAATTGGGCTTTCAGCCCGTTTTTCTTATCAGACTTAAATTGGAAGAAATGAATACTAAATAATAATTATTTTCTTAACCTTAGCCTTATCAGGTTGAGACTGAGGTTGAGAGGAGCAGATTCAGGGAATATTCGCTTATTACCCGGTTTTCAATGAGTTATTTGAAGTATAATGCATCAATGGCTGAATTAGACCGTCCCCGCAAAGAGGCAAACTTAAAACGAAGACCGACACCATTCAATAACTCAGGATTAAAACCCGGGTATGCTAATCAAATGAAAATGGGTTCACGAATGGGGCAATAATTAAGATTTTGTTTTTTTTTGTTTGTTCCAAAAATCTGCCATTGATAGCAGTACCAGTTTATCGGGAAAGTAATCTCATATCTTAAGTGATAACCTGTCACCAATAATGAAATCAGGCAAAAAAAGCAGCTCCCGACTTAACGAAAGCTGCCTTTTCAGATATTTTATAAGATGTATTCTTTTTACATGAAAAACTTCAATAGGAAGAGAACTGTCAATACATACATAATCCATGACAATTCTTTTGTTTTGCCCGACAATAGTTTAAGTGCCACAAACGACAACATACCAAAAACAATTCCCTCCGCAATACTGTAAGCCAAAGGCATCATTACAATGGTCAAAAATGCGGGGATAGATTCAGTATAATCATCAAAATTGATTTTCAGAACCGGTGAAAGCATGAAAGAACCTACCAGAATTAGGGCTGGTGCTGTAGCAGCTCCCGGAACCATCAGGAATATCGGCGCAAAGAAAAGGGCCAATAAAAACATCCCTGCTGTTGTGAGTGAAGTCAGACCTGTACGTCCGCCTTCAGCAACACCCGATGCACTTTCCACATAGGTGGTGACCGTTGAAGTTCCAAGCATGGCGCCGACTGTTGTACCAATAGCATCGGCAAACAGTGCCTGCTTGGCGCGTGGCAAAGAACCATCCTCTTTTATCATATTGGCTTTCGACGAAACCCCAATCAGGGTACCAACGGTATCAAACATATCCACAAACAGGAAAGTGAACAGTACAATCATCATATCGATAGTGAATATGCTTGAAAACTCAAATTTGAAAGCAATGGGCTCAATTGAAGGAGGCAGAGTCAGCCATGCACCTTCCGGCAAATGAGTGACGCCAAAAGGTATACCTGCTACTGTTGCAGCAAAAATACCAATAAGCAAGGCCCCGCGAACTTTAAGAGCCAGTAATACGCCTATCAGAATTAAACCAAAAAATGTAATCCAAACCGAGTGGGAACTCATATCTCCCAATGCAACCAACGTGGCATCATTCGATACAATCAGCCCTGTGTTCTGCATTCCGATAAAGGCAATAAACAACCCGATACCTGCAGATATGGCATGCTTGAGATTCATGGGGATTGCATTGACTATTAGTTCCCGAACATTGAATGCAGTAAGGATTAAGAAAATAATACCCTCAAGAAAAACTGCGGTGAGTGCAAACTGCCAGCTGTAGCCCATTCCCAGAACCACCGTAAAAGCAAAGAATGCATTTAATCCCATTCCGGGAGCCAGGCCAAAAGGCAGGCGAGCCCAAAGAGCCATCACAAGGGTTCCCACAATAGCAGAAAGGGTGGTGGCCGAGAAAACCGCACTCTTATCCATGCCGGTAACAGAAAGAATATCCGGATTTACCGCCAGAATATAAGCCATGGTCATAAAAGTGGTAATACCTGCGATAATCTCCGTGCGAACATTGGTATTATTGGCCTTTAGATTAAAAAACTTTTCAAACATAACTTTCGTTTTTTATAAGCTTAGAAATTCCATTTAACGGCAGCTGTAGGGCATACTTTAAATCCTTCAACAGTGAAATTGTTGGCCACTTCAATTTCGGTACCCAGAGAAAAATGGTCGGTGGCATTGTACCAAAGCTGAGGTTCAGTAAGGAAAACATAATTTGTTTCGATAATATCGGGTAATCCTCCTCCGGTAAACTCCTGAAAAACTTTCTCCTCTTTCCATAAATCAGCAAATCCTGCAAAAGTCATCTTGCCTCCTGCAAAATTAACGGTCCAAACTCCGGTCAGCTGAAAAGAAGCATCGTCATAACCACGAATAGCTTTATACATAGCCTGAAGCGTAAAAATCCGGTTAAAATCAGGACTGTTCCAGGTGTAATTTCCCCCAAAAAGCCATGCATCGTTAATTTGATAAGCAAGACCCGGAGCAAACTGTCCAAATCCACCATTATACTCCACATGAATTTCGAAAGGATTATCCCAGAATTTCAGGCCTCTGGCAATCTCCATGTAAGCCATTGAAACACTTTCACCGACTTCAGTATTATAATCGAAGTCAACAAAGAAAAAGGTACTACCCCAATCATCTGGCTTAAACATTTCAAGGGTAGTGGTGGCATATCCACGGTCTTCACCCATGTCGTAGTGCACCTGAAGGTTTTGAGAAAAAGCAGACACGGAAATGATTCCAATTACCAAAGCTGTAAAAAATCTTTTCATTTTTGAAGTGGTTTAAAATTAAAACAGGTCTTATTTTTAAATCGCAAAAATAGAATTTTTTTAAAGAAGTCAACCCCATTTGAGTAGAGAATGCCTCAAATTGCAAGGAGAAAAGAAGTTTTTATGAGTATTTTTAAAAAAAAAGAGCGTAAGGGTGAGATTGAACCAGGAGGTTGGAAACTTAAAATATAAAAGCAAAGAGAGAAAACTGATTTATTGTACAATCTACTTTCATGTAAATAAACTATCGCTGAGCGAAAAAAATGTTTATTTCCGGGAGAAATATGCCAATAAAAGGCATCCATGAGGTTAGCAACCATATTTGGGCGTGGATGGTAATACAACTCCAGAACATCCAAATTCCAGCCGGGTTTCAAACGGAAACAAAAAAATTCAAAAAATAAAAAAACCGACTTGGAGCCGGCTATCTCAAATGTGTTGTCCGCTTTCAAGCACCCGGCTGAACCCGGGTGCTATACCCATTATAAAATCTATCACTCAAAAAACCAGAACCTAAAAGCTATCCTTAACATTTCCTCAAAGAGATTTCATTTCCCGCTTAAATAGGGGTTTTCCGGAAGGGAAAGAATCTTAAAACCTCCCACCTTTAACCTGGTAAGCACTTCAGTTGAAGGTTGACTTTTAAAGATCAAACAAGCTTCCAGTTCATAAGGAATTAAGCCCAACCGACATAAGAAATTTTTAAATCTGATTTTAGATTTCACCTTGCGGAAGACTTGCCTGTTATCTGTCGAAACCTTTAAATCCAGGTTTGTGGTGTAATAATCATTAATTCCTTTAAATGCGACCATAGGGAGTCCCATTCCCATTGCAATTTTTTCGACTTCCCGCTCGGAAATTTTGTAAACGTAGTTTCCCACGCTTTCGAAAGAATAACGATTCGTCCAAACCTTATTAACCATTCCAGGAGAAACCTTCTCCAATAAGTTTTTAAGAAAAACCATCAAAGGAAACTGAATGCCTATATCTACGGGTTCGATCAATACTACAGCTGATGATGCCACCCGAAGCATTTCATAAACAGCAAGATAAGGTCTGGGGAAATGATGATATGCCTCTTTACAAAAGACATAATCAAACGTATTATCTGCGAAACCAATTGCTTCGGCATTGACCAGTTTATATTCATGAATATAACCGCCTTCCGCCGCCGCCTTCAAGCCGTATTCTGAGATATCGGAAGCCACAACACTCTGGCCATTACCCTGTAACCAGTTGGCATCTGTACCCAATCCGTCTCCAACAGTCAGCCATTTAGCACCTTTTCTTTCCAACAAAGGGGTCAAAAGGCGATACATTCGTTCATGGCGCCAGTAATCAATGCTGTTTTTTCGCTTCAGGCGTCCTAGTATATCACGATTGTCCTTATAGTGTTCCTTATGGGAATTGTAACTGCGTTCGTTGAAGTCATGCATTTCACCAAAAATCACTTAAGTTAATGAAGAGTGCTAAGTTAGAAGTTTTTTTGGAATAAGGCCTCTCCCGGCACTTCCCAGGGAGGGGCATAAATTACCCGGGAAGCTATTCTCTTCCCTCCTTCCCGTGGGAGCTGTGGGAGCCCCCCTCCCCCCCCAACAAAAAAAAGCCGCTCCAGAAACTGGAACGGCTTTTTTGAC
>NZ_JADQBH010000241.1 GCF_016278715.1 Marinilabilia sp.
ATTTAAGGGAACGGTGTTTTTTGGCAATGCCTTTGGCATGCTTCTTAAAGTCATCGGTAACAACAACATTAAAGCTCATTGAGAAAATCTTTAGCCGATTGAAGTTTTATTTTACCTTCCTGGTGTTGCTTGACCTGTTCTAAAGAATGCTGTAAATCTTCCACAAATTGCTTTTGCTCTTTAGAAATCTGTTTTACTTTCTTGAAACCAAGATTATTTACAAGCTCCATAAAGAAGTTGTATTTATTGTCCGGTATATCTATTACTACTCGTTGCATAATCGTTTTATTTTGTTGCGTATGCTTGCCCGGTTTTGAAATCCCGGATTAAAGCATCCATTACCATAAATATTTGTTTTTTAGCTGTTTCCGGTAAAGAAGAAACTTCCTGAAATCGTTTTAACATGTCCTGATTGAGTTCAAAAGAAGTTTTACCCACCAGGTAATCAATCGAAACATTAAGGGCGTCAGCAATACGCATAATCACATCAATAGAAGGTTTTACTTCGTCCCTTTCATATCTACCAATTAAATCACCGGAAGTGTCAGCCCTTTTCCCAAGTTCACTTTGGGAAAGCTTCTTTTCTTTCCTTAATGCTGTTATATGTTGTCCTAAAGTCATACTTATATATCAGTAAAATGAAATGAATATTAAGATATCAACAAAATTAACTGATAAAAATATCATAAACAAGTAAAATTTTCTTTGTTTAGTTCGGATAAATATTATTGTTTTGTGATAGATATATCAGTAAAATGATTTTTAAACTCTTTAGAAAAATGGAAATAAGGGACATAAAATTCCACCTAAACATATTAACAGTGCTGAACAGCTATTGCCTGAAGCCCAACCGTAACAGAGACTAGTAGCGGAATCAAGTTTGAATTCATAAGAACAAAGGATGATGAAGAGAAAAAATAACCTACTGCCAGTTGTCATAAATATAGCATTATTATTAATTGGCATTGGTATATTGTACTTTGCCTCTCTTTTTTGGATGGGAAGTAAAGAGGAGTACGAAGAATTAGTCAATAACTCATATTGGTCTTTTTTTACCAATAGGTTGTTTTTTAATGCTCTCATTGGGCTTGCGTTAATAGCCTTTATAGGTGTTGTTAATTGGCTAATTCTGAAAGCAACAAAATCTATGGTAAGCATTAAGAGAGTATTAGCAATCGATTTCTTGATGTTTGTTATTTGTTCTATTGTTTTTATTGCTTTTCAATTATTTTGATAGATATAATTAAGAAAATTAAATAATTAAAGCCCGGCAAGTCCAGGCTTTTTTAATGGTTTAAATGTATCTACCCTAGCAAATACTTATTCCTGAAGTAAACTTTTATCAATAATTTTCGGCAGGTGTAATGTGGATGTTTTCCATAACGTACTTCAACCACTTTTGAGGATCAATGTCGGGTTTTCTGCAAGTTCTGACGAAGCTGTAGAACATCGCGATGTTTTTAGCGGCATTGTGTGCGCCGGCAAACAAATAGTTCTTACATCCTAAAGCCAGGAGGCGAATGGAGTTTTTTACCAGGTTGCTGTTTATCTCTGGTTTTCTATGGCAAGACAGTTCGGAAGGCTGATTCATCGATTTTTGCAAAAGTCCAGGACAAGTCCAATACATTGCCGGCCCAAAATACGTAAGCAGTACCGAAAGATACCAACTGAACAATTTGGATGAATTACAATGTAAACTGGGAAAATTTCATCCGCTAAATATGAACAAATGAGTACAATAAATCTTAAATTTGTAAAAAACAGAATGGTTATGGGAGTATCAGAATTACGCAAAGAGCTTCATGATTTTATAAACCATGCTGATGAAAGGTTTTTGAAAATGGTTTATGCCATGAGCAAAGAGTATGAGGAACCTGAAATAGTGGGGTATACTTTGGATGGGTCGCCAATTACCCGGCAGCATCTTGTAAAAAGGATTAAGGCAGCATCTGAAGGTGTCAAGTCCGGAGATTTTTTAGCGCAGGAAGATGTTGAGAAGGAGGTAGAAAATTGGTGAGTAAAAATCAACTTCCAATTAAATGGGACAGACTGGCTAAACAGCACTTGGATGCTATCTATGAGTACATTGCTGAAGACTCAGTTCCGGCCTCCCGCAGAGTAAAGAAGGAACTCATAAAACTGGCGCACAGTCTGAGTGATTTTCCGGAAAAGTATTCAATATAGGAATACCTTGTCAATGAGCCGGAAAACTATCTCTCTGTATCAAAATGGAGTTACAAGATTATTTATGAAGTCACCGACGAATGCATCATTATAGCAGACATTTTTCATACAAGTCAACATCCTTTAAATATGAATAAAGATGCTGATTGACTACACCCATCGCACCGCCCAGGAAAATCGGTGTTCGTCATCACTTGTCAGCAAGATTAGTGCCAGGTTGTCCGGCCTTTATTCTCCTAAACAACTGATTTGCATTTAATACGCAGCAGCTTCGGTTTCCCAGTCCGGCTTGTTTGAAAGCCAAAACCACCCAGGTATTGCAGGTTCTGAATAAATGATATTTTCTTTTGGAGAGGAAAAAATAGCGGCTTTTGCCATACATTTCGCTGGCGATGGGAGCGTTGGATTCGTCGCGCATCAGGCTACTGGCAAAAAAGTGGGTGAGCCGGTCAAATTGTTGTTTGTTCAATTCCAGTTCCAGAAATCTGGCTTCACTGGTATAAGCCGATGAGATAGGTATGCTAAACGGATAAATCCGCATTACACTCTGAGTGGGCCAGAGAATTGCTCTTGCAGCCAGTAAAACGGGACTTCCCGGAGCCTGGTAGAATTTTTCATCTCCCCAACTGACATCTACATACTGTTTATCCTCAAAAGTGGAGACTTCAGGCCATATTTCCGGATTAATTTTGTTAACGGGAAGGACAATGCCGGTATGCCAGGCCTGTTGCGCAACGTAAACCGTAATTTTATCGGAATCAGGGCTTGCTTTCTCCTGCCCGCTGAAAGGCTGGTGTATGAAGAATAGGATTATTAGTATGTGTTTTATCTTTGTCTTCATGAGTATTCTGTTGCTAAAAAGAAAAATCAGGACTATCATTGGAGGAACCAATTCCTACTCTTAGTAATTTCGGGGTTTACACAATAAAATCCAAACCGGCTTTCTGCCTGATGTTTGTTTATAAAAAACCATAATCGGGATCAGGGTTTAGGGATGAAATCCCTTTTAGGAAACGGTTAAAGCAATTAGGTTTATTAGTCCATCACAATATTCAGGATCTGACAAACTCTTAATTTAACCTTCAAAATTAAAAAGGAAACAGGCTGAAAGCCCAACTGATATAGCCCGGGGCACCACCCCGGGGAAAGTAAGTTTTCCCATAAATTCGTTTTATTGGCCGCGTCGCGGCCAATAAAACGAGATTTTTGGTTTGTTTTGCGTTCCTGAGACGTTGCCCCTGGTTAAAATCTAAACCTAAACCGGCCTTCAGCCTGACGTTTGTTTATAAAAAACCATACTCAAGGTTAGGGTTTAAGGGATGAAATCCATTTGAAACAAAGTTTCCGGACAGTATAGAAACAAAAATCATGTACCGGAATTGAGAAAACAATTACAAAGTGAAATATTCCATTTGAGTACAAAGACATTGGCCCTTTACAGATTCATATCAATCTGAATATTCCCGTAGGTTTCCATCTTTCCATAATGCATTTGCTCCGTTTGAATAAAACCCTATTTTTGTTCGTTCACAAATAATCAAATTGATGAATCTACCACTGCCTGAAGATTTTTTGTTGCGGATGCAGCAACAGTTCGAAAAAGATGAATTTAATTCTTTTGTGGAGAGTTTTGCAAATGATTCGCTGCCTTCGGTGCGGGTGAATCCTGCCAAAAATGAAAAGCGGTTCTCGCAATACCAGCAGGTTCCCTGGTGCCCCCATGGTTTTTACTTAAAGGAGAAACCTGTTTTCACCCTTGACCCTGCTTTTCATGCAGGAGCTTACTACCCCCAGGAGGCCAGCAGTATGGTGCTCTGGCATCTTCTGGAGAAAATAGAAAAGGAAGAAAACGGTCGGGGC
>NZ_JADQBH010000039.1 GCF_016278715.1 Marinilabilia sp.
ATGTTGGTGACGGTCGGGTTGGTCACTGGAGTATTTCTTTCTTTTTATTGGTTGCTATTATACTTGGGCAGATTAACTTTTGGCTGGCAGCTTTGTTGCAGATGGTTCTTGTTTTCTTTGGGCTGGCTGGAACTACACTTATTCGCGAGGGGAAAGCAGTTTTTGAAAAGTTGCAGATAAGTATGGAGGAGGGGCGACAACAGGTTGGCCGAATCGTTGGACGTGATACGAATAATCTGAACAGTCATGAAATTAAGACCGCGACTCTTGAAACATTGGCAGAAAACCTCAGTGATGGTGTGGTCGCTCCTTTGTTTTGGTTGGCAATTGGCGGGGGGCCGGGTATGATGGCCTATAAAATGGTCAATACACTTGATTCCATGATTGGCTACAAAAATGCAAAGTATGAGCAATTCGGAAAGTTTGCTGCGCGATTGGATGATATTGCCAATTACTTTCCGGCCAGAATTACTGCAACTTTAATGGCATCTTGCGGGTTGAGCTGCAGGGCTTTTCGGTTCATTTTTCGGTTTGGAAGGGCGCATAAAAGTCCCAATGCCGGATTTCCGGAAGCGGCCCTGTCCGGAATTCTGAATGTTCAGTTTGGAGGGGATCATGATTATTTTGGAGAAATAGTGTCCAAACCGAAAATCGGAATCAATGAGCGAGAATTAAATATCCAGGATCTGAAGAAAACTATTCAAATCAACAAGGCCGTGGAAACCTCGATGATGGTTTTGATTATTGCTATCTGGATTATTACTGATTTACCTTGTGGAGAACAAAATGCAAAGATTCTATTTGCTGAATCCGGCATTTGCGACTTCATATTAAAAATAATAAAACTATGAATTCACTTAAAAACCTAAACATTAAGCCTATCGAAAATGATGAGCTAAGAAAACTTCTTCAACACAATATCGATCAGAAGACCAAACCTGTTGGTTCTTTGGGGTATCTGGAGGAGTTAGCCATACAGATTGGTCTTATTCAGGAAACCACCAAACCAAAATTGAAATCGCCCGTGATGCTTACTGTAGCATCAGATCATGGTATTACTGTAGAGGGTGTTAGTCCCGTCCCTCATGAAATAACCTGGCAGCAGGTCAATAATTTTCTCAACGGGGGTGGTGGAATCGGACTTTTTTGCAAACAATTTGGTTTCGATTTGTATGTAGTGGATGCTGGTGTTGACCATGACTTTCAAGCTCACCCCCGATTGATTGATAAAAAAGTTCGTAAAGCAACGCGAAACTTTCTTAAAGAGCCGGCCATGACTCAGGATGAGTGCGATCAAGCCATCCGGAATGGTCGGGATGTGGTGGCCTTGTTTGCAGAAAAAGGAAGTAACGTAGTTGGTTTTGGAGAGATGGGGATTGGGAATTCCTCTCCTGCCACAGCGCTGTTGTCGGTTTTTACCGGTCTTTCGGTGGAAGAGTGTACCGGGCCAGGATGTGGGTTGGATAAGCAGGGTGTCCAGAATAAAGCCAGTGTATTGCGTCAGGCTATTGAAAAGCATGGCATTTTCGATAAACCCGAAGAGAAACTGGCGACTTATGGTGGATTAGAAATTGCTACTATGGTAGGAGGAATGTTGGAAGCGGCTCAGCGTCGTATGTTAATTGTTGTAGATGGTTTTATCACCACTTCAGCATTTTTGACTGCTTATGAGATTTGTCCCATGGTTCGCGATTATGCTGTTTTTTCTCACTGTTCCAAAGAGCACAGTCACATAAAGATGCTTGAATATTTGAATGGTCGCCCGTTGCTTAATCTTGAATTGCGGCTGGGAGAGGGAACCGGTTCTGCCTTGGCTTATCCCATTATTCAGGGAAGTGTGGCCATGCTGAATGATATGACTTCCTTTGGTGAGGCAAAGGTTTATAATGTAGCAGACCAAAAAGGCAAAGGACAAAGTGAATAGTGCAAAAGGGGAGAGGTAATATTAGTGTTTCCTGCTCCATACCCTATGCCTCACGTCATTCAACTTATGAATTGTATGATAAAACGTGAATTTAATATCCTCTTTTCTTCATTGCTCTACTTTACCCGGCTTTCTTTGCCGTTCAAGGTGGAATACAGGAAAGATAATCAACAATTGGCCTTAACATGGTTTCCTTTGATTGGTGCCATTGTTGGCGGCTTGGGTGCCTTGGTTTTCTGGCTGGTTAATCTTTATATGTCTCAGTCAGTAGCCGTGATTATGTCCTTAGGAGCCAGTGTGTTGGTGACCGGTGCTTTTCATGAAGACGGTTTTGCCGATGTGTGTGATGCTTTCGGGGGAGGATATAATAAGGATCAGCGGTTAAAGATTATGAAAGACTCCCGGGTGGGGGCGTATGCGCTTATTGGCATAGTACTTCTGTTTTCATTGAAAATAGCTTTGCTGGTAGAGGCAAAAGCTTTGTGGATTCCTGTAATTATTGTTTCATCGCATGTAGTGAGTCGTTGGTCTACCTTGATTATTTCTATGGGATGGAGTTATGCCCGACCGAACGGAGAGTCTAAATCACGCGATACCAGCCATCCCATTTCATGGGGGCGATTTGTGTGGGCCACCTTTTTGGGGATAATGCCTTTGGTGCTGTTTGAATCATGGATGGTACTGGTGACGATACCTGTTGTCACTTTATTTTCACTTTTGGCTGGCATCTGGTTTCAAAACCGAATTGGAGGATATACCGGTGATTGCCTGGGGGCTGTGCAGCAGATAAACGAAGTGTTAATTATGACGGTTTTGCTCGTCATTATTGGTTAAAAACCAGCGATGCTTAATTACAATGAAAGCAGGTACCAGGTTGAAAATTGGAAGTTCGATTAACCTGGAAATTTTTTCTCTGCCTCTTTGTATTTCTGTGTTTAAAGAAAAAAGATTATGTCAAAGAACATCTATTTTATTCGACATCCTAAAACTGAAGCACCTCCGGGTGTTTGTTACGGAATTACGGATGTAAAACCTTCTGCTGTATCCCTTGAAAAGGCAGTACTCAAAGTTCGCAATAAGATGAATGGTGCAGCTATTGATATCTGCTATTCCAGTCCGCTTTCACGTTGCACAATGCTGGCGGAATCATTGGTTCAGGATATAATGGTGGTGACTTCAGAACGCATTCGGGAGATCAATTTTGGCCAATGGGAAATGGTACCCTGGACTGATATTCCTGAAGAGGAACAGAGGGAGTGGGGGCAGGATTTTATCAATTGTAAAATTCACGGAGGTGAGAATTTTTTTGATGTGCAGAGACGTGTACTTGCTTTTCTGGATGAATTGGTGAAAACCGGTCACACCAACATTATGGTGGTGACACATGCCGGATTATTGAGAGCTTTACTGGCTTATTTACTGGAAGCCTCGCCGCGGAAAATTTTTGCCATGCATATTGATTACGGAGATGTGATTTGTCTGGAGTGGCACCATAGCGAGTACTATAAAGTGAAATATTTGTAGGAATGCCCCCATAATTCTTCCAAGGAGGACTTGAGGATCTGGATTTTGGTTAGTGTATTGAGTTATGTTTAGTCTCTGACATCTATTATCTAACTTCTAAAAACTAAAGCATGCTTTACTTTATTACCGGCGGACAACGATCAGGAAAAAGTAGTTTTGCCCAAAAGCTGGCGCTGGAAAAGTCATCAAACCCGGTATATCTGGCTACAGCTCGTATTTGGGATGATGATTTTCGTAAGCGCGTGGAACGCCACCAAAACGACCGCGGAGAGGAATGGACCAATTTGGAAGAACCGGTAACTATTTCTGAATGTGATGTAACAGGACGAGTTGTGGTGCTCGATTGTGTTACTTTATGGCTTACCAATCTTTTTTTTGATCATCAGGATAAGGCAGTCGATGAGGTATTGGCAATGGCCAAAACTGAGTTTGATAAGCTGTTGATGAAAGATGCTACTTTGATTGTTATCTCCAACGAAATAGGATTGGGCGGTCATGCCGGGAATGCTGTTGCCCGCCGCTTTTCCGACCTGCAGGGCTGGATGAACCAGTACATTGCTTCCAGGGCCGATGAGGCGA
>NZ_JADQBH010000303.1 GCF_016278715.1 Marinilabilia sp.
ACCCAAAAAACAAAGCAACCAAACTAAACAATACGGCCTCACTCACAAATTGTCCGGCCAAATGAAATCGCCTGGCACCAAACAGCCTTCTCACACCTGCTTCCCTGGCACGTTCCAGTGCCCTGGCTGTCGTAAGGTTCATAAAGTTAAAGGCCGTGACCAATAATATAAAAAACGCCACACCAAGAAAAATAAAAACATAAGCCTTGTTGGTCGTTTTCCCTATCTCAAAATCCTGGTTCGAGAACAGGTAAACATGGTCCAATCGCTGAAAACTAAATTCCAGATTGGTTTTACGTTCACCGGAGAATATGGCCATATCCTCCTCCTCCATCTCGGACCGAATATCCCCGGCAAAAGATTCCTCCAAAGAATGAGTATCTAAACCAGGAACCATTTTTACATATGTATAACTGACCAATGAAAACCAGCTCTCAATCATTCTGGAATAACTATCTCCGTAATAATCTCTTAGTTGCTGTTCCATTACTGAAAAGGGCAGGATAAAGTCGTACTGCAAATGACTATTTTGAGGAACATCCTCAAAAACACCCTTCACTTTATATTTCCGGCCCTTGTTGATACGGATCTCCTCATCCAGCGGATTTCTGTCTCCAAAAAGGCGCGATGCAGCAGAACGGGAAATAACCACACAAGAAGAATCTGAGAGACACCCACGGGGGCTGCCAAGCAAAAAAGTTTTTGAAAAAACGTCAAAAAAAGAAGAATCCGCATAAAGAATTTCTGATTCAAAAGAAGTACCATATTCACTATAAACGGGAACCTCAGCTCCATCTACAACTCGGGTAACCGACTCCACCTGGGGATATTGTTGCAATCTGGATGCCAACACCATGGGCGAAAGGGCGGCATTGACCTTTTCATTTTCCATATTCCCGGTAGTAATTACACGGTATATGTCCTGATAACGATCATAATGCTTGTCGAACGAAAACTGATAAAAAACATACTCCAGCACAAAAATACTCATTGCGATGCCTACCGAAAGCCCCATAAGGGTAAGCAAAGAAAACCCACGATGTAAAAAAAGTGTACGAAGTGATATTTTTATATAGTTCAAAATCCTCATAATTCTTCTTGTAATGCAATCCCACTAAAACAAAAGCCTTCTTTATTTAATCCCTGTTAGAAGCCGATGAAACCACATGTCCATCGAAAAGTTGAATAACCCTTTGTCCATGGCGTGCTTCATCCTTCGAATGCGTGGCCATAACAATGGTTTGACCCTCTTCGTTCAGTTGTCTCAACAACTCCATGAATTCCTCCCTTTCCCCCGAACTCAGTCGACCTGTTGGCTCATCGGCCAATAAAAAATCCGGAGAACAACTCAAAGCCCTGGCAAGAGCCACCTTCTGCTGAACAAAGTCTCCAAAGTTTCCCGGATATTGCTTTCTCAAATGAGTTAAACGAAACCGGTCGAGCAGTGCTTCAACTGTCTTTTTTCTTTCTTTTCGACTAGTAGAGACATACAATAAAGGCAATTCAATATTCTCATATATAGTGAGTTCTTCAATCAGATGAATCTGCTCAAAAATAAAAGCAATGTGATCTCTGCGAATGCGATTGCGCCGACGTTCGGAAATCCCGGACACCTCCTCTCCCCGAAAGAATATTTCTCCGGACGATGGCACCTCCACCAGGCCCAACAACCCAAGCAAAGTAGTTTTTCCACTTCCGGAAGGCCCTGTGATTACAACATACTCTCCCTCTTCAATATCAATATTGATATTCCGGAGAACATATTTTTCATTATTTCCCCGACGAAAAAACTTTTGCAGATTTCTGGTATGAATCATAAAACTTAAATATGTTCGATAATGGACACTATGTGTTCACTCGCGTACACTCCTGAGTTTTCTCTTTCAGTGCTGCGTCTTCACCTAAATAGCTCACATACAGTTAATCAATCAAATTAAACAATGAAACCTGAATGACCATTATAGCCTCACAGAATCATGAAATAATGTTGAGTACAAGTTTCATTCGGTCAAGGATTTAAAAAAGGTTGGTTTAAATTAATCTCAATCTTGTCATTGAAATTCAAATCACAAACCAGACCAAAAACATCAAAGTGCTGAAATAATGGCATTTAACCTTAACACCCTATATAATTTCCTGCCAGATCAAGAAAAAATTGTTCGAAATCGAACAATTTTCTTCAAAAATGCTCATTTTTTTAATACATTTGAAAACCTGACTCCCAAACCAACATAGCTCGTTAGAAAACCTTAACACAGAGACGCAAGAACCCAAAGTTTTTATAATCAAAGAATTAACAAATTGCAAACGCTCAACGAGGTATAAAAATAATTCATTGGCGTCCGGTTAAAAGATTGAGATTGCTTCACTGCGCTCGCTATGACAGGGCATTGCAGGACCTTGGGGGTTGGAGGGGAATGATTTTCAGCAAGGTCGGAAATCAACCCCAATATAAAAAACCAATTTAACACAGAATAAAACTCCGGTTATGGCACAAAAAACAGGAAAAATACTTGCAGTGGATGACAATACAGATATTCTGTTTGCCTTGAAACTGTTGCTTCGTCCTCATGTGGAACAAATCACTACGGAAACCAATCCGGAAAACATTCCTGCCCACATGAAGGAAACAGATTTTGATGTGGTTTTACTCGACATGAACTTCACACAGGATGCCATCAGTGGTAGGGAGGGTTTTCGCTGGCTGGAAAAAGTTCTTGAAATAGACCCACAAGCCGTTGTGCTATTTATTACCGCTTACGGAGATGTTGAGAAGTCTGTTCAGGCCATAAAATCGGGGGCTACCGACTTCATCATTAAGCCCTGGCAAAACGAAAAGCTTTTGGCCACCATCTCATCTGCCATAAAGCTTAATCGCTCCAAACGCGAAGCAAGCGATTTAAAAGAAAAGCAAAAGGAGATTAACACCATCATGGATCAGCCTTTTGCCGATTTTATTGGAGTATCGCCCGGAATGCAACAGGTTTTTAAAACCATCCAAAAAGTGGCAGGCACCGATGCGAATGTCCTGATTCTTGGCGAGAACGGGACAGGCAAGGAATTGGTGGCCCGGGCATTGCACCGACATTCGCTTCGCAAAGAAGAACCATTTGTAAGTGTTGATTTGGGAGCCCTGAGCGAAAGTCTTTTCGAAAGCGAACTCTTTGGCCACGTAAAAGGTGCATTTACCGATGCTAAAACCGATCGCCCGGGCCGTTTTGAACTGGCTTCGGGAGGCACCATCTTCCTAGATGAAATAGGAAACCTGTCGGTTCCCATGCAGGCCAAATTACTCACCGTTCTTGAACGCAGAGAGGTTACCCGTGTGGGAGCCAACAAACCAAAGCAAATTGACATCCGGCTCATCAGTGCCACCAACATGGCATTGAAGCAAATGGCTGCTGAAGATAAGTTCCGGCAGGATTTAATCTACAGAATCAATACCGTTGAAATTGAGATACCCCCCCTGAGAGAACGCCCTGAGGACATTCCCTTACTTGCAGACCATTTCCTGAAAATTTATGCCCGAAAATACAACAAAAAGGTCAATAAACTTTCCGCCCAGGTCATTAAAAAATTCAACTCCTATCCCTGGCCAGGTAACGTGCGCGAATTTCAACATGTTCTGGAAAGAGCAGTCATTATGAGCGATTCGCAAAATCTGGATGAAAACAGCTTCCACCTGTCGGCACACGGAAGTTCAGGCGATGCCTTTGATTTTGACAGTTACAACCTGGAAGATATAGAACAAACAGTAATTGAGAAAGTCATGCGGATGCACAGTGGAAACATTTCCAAAGCCGCTTCCGATTTGGGCCTGACAAGAACTTCTCTTTATCGCAGAATGGAAAAATATGGGCTTTAATTCATTTCGTACCAATTTCATCATCCGAAGTCTGTTGCTGACAGCTTCCATTTTCGGACTCAGTTATCTTTGGTACAATACAGAACTGACCATGACCCTTATTCTTGCGGGGCTGCTGGTATTGTTTCAGATTGTAGCCATGATTTTTTATGTTGATCGAACCAACCGGGTACTCAATAATTTTCTGGAGTCCATCAGGTACTCCGACTTCACCCGGACATTTCAGATAGAAAGCACAGATTCTTCATTTGATAAATTAAAAAAGTCCTTCAACGAGGTCATTGAAGATTTCCAGGCTGTCCGCGCCGAAAAAGAAGAGAATTTTTTCTACCTGCAAACGGTTATCCAACATATTGGCATCGCCCTGATTGCTTTTCAAAAAGATGGCACCGTTGAACTCATCAACAACGCCACAAAAAAACTGTTCCAGGTTCGGGCATTGCACAACATTCAGGGACTTAAAGAATTCAGCCCGGAAATTGTACAGAAACTGCTGACCATCAAGCATGGAGAAAACGATCTGATTCGTGTAAGGAAGAAAGACGACTTGCTGCAACTGGCCATTTATGCTACCGAGTTTCGAATACACAGCAGAACCATATTACTGGTTTCCATTAAAAACATTCAACAGGAACTGGATGAAAAGGAGATGGAATCGTGGCAAAAACTGATTCGGGTGCTGACCCATGAAATCATGAATTCCATCACACCTATTTCGTCACTTTCATCCACGGTCAAACTGCTCATCCATGAAATTACGACATCTTTGGAGACCCAAAATGTTAACAAGGACGACACAGAATCGTTGAAAGAGGTGGAACAGGCACTGCAAACCATACACAAACGCACAGACGGACTTTTACACTTTGTGAATACTTATCGAAATCTGACAAAGATCCCAACGCCCACTTTTTCTATTTTTAAAGTGTCTCATCTTTTGGCAAACATCCGGGAACTTCACGAAAGGGAAATCAAAGAAAAAGGGATTACATGCAATGTTATTACCGAGCCGCAATCGCTGGAATTATCGGCTGACGAACACCTCATCGAACAAGTGCTGATAAATCTGGTAAAAAATGCAATTCATGCGTTGGAAGAGACAGAAAACCCACAACTCGAAATTAAAGCTTTTCTAAATCGTCGGGGACGAATAACCATACAGGTAACTGACAACGGCAAAGGAATTTTACCCGATGTGCTGGACAAAATTTTTATTCCGTTTTTTACTACCAAACCTCAGGGATCAGGTATCGGGCTCAGTTTATCCCGCCAGATAATGCGCCTTCACGGGGGAAGTATCAATGCCTATTCCGAACCGGAAAAGGAGACGAAATTTTCGCTGACGTTTTAATAAATGGTGAGTTTAGTGTTTTGATTTTGGGGTTCTTGAGTTTCCGGAGTTCATGCTTCATGCTTCTTTCATACCAAAACCTATAAAAAGTGTCGCCACTGCCGTGGCTGTTTCATGATAATAATGGATTACGGAAATTTTGGGCTTAAGATTATATTCGGTTGTGTATTTTTAGAGATTGCTATAGCTATATTTCCTTGTATTTTCCTGATGAATAAGAGGTTCTTCTGTGGTAATTGGAATTCACCACACAAAAGTTTTAGCCCCCGGAAGCGGGCTGAAGTATGGTAGTAATAGAGTCTGATCTTTCGGAAAAAAGCAACCTCTGTGGTAGCAAAAAATTTTGTTGGAATTCTAACTTTGATTGAAAAACAGTTCCGGAAGCAAAAAAGCTACTTCCTCATCAATTCAAAAGCTCATTCCTTAGTGCCTCAATAACTTTTTCCCCGCTGCTTAATTTCGTGCAAACGATTAAACATCACCGCCAGATGGGCATAAAGAGAAGTGTTCTGAACCACCACATCATCAGGCGTTTTGATACGCACAGGAGTAAAATTCCAAATTGCACGGATACCTCCCTCAACCATTAGATTGGCTACTTGCTGGGCACTTTCAGTGGGAACTGTAAGAATTCCAATCTCCACACCTTCTTCCCGCATCAGTTTAAAATCATCGATGTGATGAATTGGAACATCCAGTATTTCGCGCCCGACCACTGCTGGGTCGATATCAAAGGCCTTAACTACATTGAGACCATACTGTTTCAAGCCATGGTCGTGAAGAAGCGCGCGCCCCAGACTTCCGGCACCAAACAAGAACGCCTGGTCAACAACACGAAACCCGAGGAAATCTTCCAATGCATCAATAAGGGGCTCCACTTCGTACCCAACACGGGTTTTTCCGGAAATTCCGGTATAAGCCAGATCCTTGGTCACCTGAGTCGGATCTACCCCCATGTCACCCGCAATATTAGTCGAGGAGATATAACGGTCACCCTGCTTGGACGCAATTTTCAGGTAAGCCAGATAACAAGGCATACGTCTTAGCGCCGGCTCAGGTACCGGGAAGCTCTTCTTTTTGCTGTTTCCTTCCTCCATGATATTTTTCGATGAGTGAGATTCGTTCTTAATACAAAATTAATGAAGTTTTTTATTGCTGAAAGAAATCATTAATAAAAAACACCCGACCACTACAAACAAAAAAAGGACCCCAAAAAGGTCCTTCTGATTAGGTGGGCGATAAAGGATTCGAACCTTTGACCCCTTGGGTGTAAACCAAGTGCTCTGAACCAACTGAGCTAATCGCCCTTTTGAGAAAAATCGTGGTCGTGGTGGGCGATAAAGGATTCGAACCTTTGACCCCTTGGGTGTAAACCAAGTGCTCTGAACCAACTGAGCTAATCGCCCGTGTTTTTTCTCAAAAGCGATGCAAATATAGAAGAGTTTTTCTCAACCACCAAACAAAAAAATTATTTTTCCAGTACTTCCGCCACAACAAACGTGCTCCCACCGATGAAAATCAAATCATTATCGGATGCATTTTTTTTTGCAGCCTCCACTGCCGTTTTTACATTCTCATAAACCTGTCCCTGCAATCCGAGTTTTTCAGCCGCACGGGCAAGCAATTCCGGCTCCATGGCACGCGGGATTGTTGCTTTGGTAAAATAATAACGGGCATTTTCGGGCAATAACCGTAACACACCTTCCAAATCCTTGTCATTAACCATCCCCCACACAATATGCACATTTTCTTTTTCGGTACTTCTCAACTGCTCCATCACCCGGTCAATACCATCTGCATTATGACCTGTATCACAAACCATCAAAGGATTGTCGGATATTTTCTGCCAACGCCCCATCAGACCGGTATTTTTCACGACATTTTGAATTCCGGAAAGAATAGCCTTTTCCGATATTTCATACCACGCTCTGCTCAACAGGTTCAAAGAAGCAACAACAGTAACAAGATTTTCCTGCTGATAACGCCCCATCAGAGGCAAACTATAAACTCCTCCCCCGATCTTTGCTTCAACATCAACTTCCTGGCAATCCTCCTTCTCCACAACTCTATTCACACTGACCATATCGGATGCAAAAAACAGAGGAGCCCTCTCCTTTCCTGCTTTATGGCGGAACACAGACGCTGTTTGTTCCTGATAACGCCCCAAAACAACCGGAACTCCGGTTTTAATTATTCCGGCCTTCTCTCCTGCGATGGCCTCCAAGGTATCCCCCAAAAACATTGTATGATCCAATCCTATATTGGTGATCACCGACAAGTCGGGGGTTATAATATTGGTTGAATCAAGACGCCCGCCCAAACCAACCTCAATAATGGCCACATCTACTCCTTTGTGCGAGAAATAATCAAAAGCCATGGCCACCGTCATTTCAAAAAAGGAAGGTGCAACACGCTCTATAACGCCCCGATGTTGTTCCACAAAGAGAATCACCTCCTCCTCAGAAATCATATTACCATTTATCTTTATCCTCTCTCTGAAATCAAGTAAATGAGGTGAAGTGTACAATCCTGTACGGTACCCGGCACTTTGCAATACCGATGCAAGCATGTGGGAGACACTCCCTTTACCATTAGTTCCGGCAACATGAATGGTTCGGAATTTCCGGTGGGGATGCCCAAAATACTTATCCAGAGTCAACGTATTGGCCAGATCGGATTTATAGGCCGCCTTGCCGGTACGCTGATACATGGGCAACTGCTCAAAAAGATAATTTAAAGTTTCCTGATAGTTCATCAATACCTAATTTTTTTCTAGAATCTACAACCCACCGGAAGAAAGTAGATGACTGAATTAACCCGTCAGTATTCAACAACAAGTTTTTATCAGGTTAGTCTCAGATTCTGATAACATCAGCGCAAAAATCGCAATATTTCTGAATAGAAAGAAGATTATTGTAACAATTAACAAGAAGTAACAAAAAAAGTCTGCCGGCATAAAACCGACAGACCCTTTGTCTAATAAAACCACTATTGACTTTAAGTTCTAGTCTTTAAAATAATTCACACCCAGCACATCCAGACGTCGCTTGTGAACATCTAACCTCTGAAGAAAATCATTATAGTTTTTCTTTTCCACAGGAGTCCAAACAATTTCAGACAAAGCCACGGCTCTCGGGAAAGCCATATATTCCGCATGCCCGGGAGTTTTAATATATTCTGACCAGAGATTGCCCTGAGCGCCAATTATGAACTTAGCTTCCTCAGACGTTAACGTGTCCGGCACAGGATGGTAGGAATAAACTTTCTCGAGAGGCAAAAAATGCCCGATAGCCAAAGGCTCTCCTTCAGGATCTGTCTGGTAATAATCGAAATACAAATGAGATACAGGTGTCATTACCACGTTATGCCCCATTTTTGCAGCCTGAATTCCTCCTTTCTCACCCTGCCAGGACATCACTGTTGCTCCCGGAGCCAGCCCGTCTTCCATAATCTCATCCCAACCGATGATACTTCGGCCATGCCGGCCCAGAAACGCCTCAATCCTGTGTACAAAATAGCTTTGAAGCTCCTGTTCATTTTTTAAGCTTTCGTCAGCTATCCTGGCCTGACAAAATTCACACTCTTCCCAACGGATTTTGGGACATTCATCTCCTCCAATATGAATATAACGGCTTGGAAAAAGTTCCATTAATTCGAGCAGGACATCCTCCAGAAATTGGAAAGTTTCCTCTTTACCGGCACAGAACACCTCAGGGAAGACCCCCCATCGGGTTACGGTTTTATAAGGTCCGCCAGTGCAGCCCAGATGAGGATATGCGGCCAATGCAGCCTGCGCATGCCCCGGCATTTCTATTTCCGGAATCACTGTCACGAAGCGTTCTTCGGCATATTTTACAACTTCTTTTACCTCCTCCTGTGTATAATAGCCACCATAAGGTTCTCCATCATAGACAAAAGGCTCTTCCAGACCATGCCCTACAAGCGTTTCTTCGCGTTGACTGGCCACTTCCTGCAACATCGGATATTTCTTTATTTCCAGGCGCCATCCCTGATCATCAGTCAAGTGCCAATGAAATACATTCATCTTATGAAGGGCAAGCAGATCGATATATTTTTTAATAAAACTTACAGGGAAGAAATGACGACTCACATCCAGGTGTAACCCTCTGTACGGAAAAGCCGGTTCATCAAATATTTCCACTGCCGGAACTTTCCATTCCATATCCGGAAACAAAACTTCCGATTCAATCTCAGGGGGTAACAACTGCCGTAACGTTTGCACCCCGTAAAAAAGTCCTGTAACTCCGGAAGCTGAAACTCGTATTTCAGAATCCGAAACGATTAAAGAATAACAACCGGGAGCTCCTGTAATTGCAGGATCCAGCTCCAGGAAAATTGTATTTTCCTCAGCATGATCCTTCACAAAAACTTCAAAGCTATAGCCGGTAGCAGGACTTAACAATTGGGACAGATAGTTGGCCACTCCCTTCTGCTCCTCTTCATCCTCTCTCACAACAATCCTCGTGTTCCTATTTAACTGAAACGCCCCTTCAAAAGACTTCATTTTGACCGGTTTGGGAATCACAGCCAGCTCTCTGGAAGCTTCTTCCTCTTTACCACATCCTGTCAATGATGCAACAATCAACATCCAAATTGACACCATAAAAGCTATCTTTCTCATTGGTTTAAAATTTAATTATAAAGGTCTAATAAAACGCGTCCCGAACATTCGGAACTCGAATCATTTAAAATATTTCAATCGCCTGACAAACATCCGCTTAAGGTCTAAGAGCGAAAAAAACCGCTTCGCTCCTGCATAATTAAATTATTCGAACCTTCTTTTGTTACGGACCGGGTTATATTACCCTTAACCAGAATCTATTAAAAAGGCATTTCCGGAATAATATAACCGGAAATGCCTCACAAACAGTACTTCATATTATCCATGAGAAAATACTACTCCAAATCCACATCCCACCAAAGTGGGGTTGCTCCATTATCAGGACCGTCAAGAAGTGCTTCTATATTGGAATAAAAAGGATTCAAATCTCTTTCCGAAGGAGGAAAGTTCAACCGTCGCACAAAGTGTTCTGAAGGAATTACTCCCCCACTGTGATTAACGATAACAGGGAAAATCTTGGGATATCCGGTTCTTCTCACCTCAGTCCAACCTTCAACTCCTTCAGGGAATATGGCCAACCATTTTTGAATACTTATCTTTTGTTGCTTAATCTCATCCGATGCTTCTTCCACCCATCTTGGAGAGACATTGTTTAAATATTCATTACCTGCTTCGACACTGTTTTCCGGATGGATGGGATCGACGTAAGGTGCAGCCACATTATCCTGACTAAGATAATCACCTGCAGACACGCCCCACTGGGCCATTGATGTCTCAACGCCCTTGACATAAAAATCACCGGCCGTGCCCCCAACATTCCATCCTCTCAGGGCACCTTCAGCCAACAGGAAATAAACTTCGGCAGAAGTCATCAATATGGCGGGTGATTCAGTGGAAATGTTCAATTGAGAATGTTCCACATAAGTCCCCTTATCTTCTATTTCAATTCCCTGACGGATGCCTTTAAACTCATATCCCTGGCTGATTAAATCCTCATCGATAGCGGGCTTGAAATAAGCAGGCAAACGGGGATCGTTGTACCCTTTCATTATTGATTCGATAGGAGCCCCCATCAACACATCATTCCAGGAACTACTCAGAACAGCCAAAGGATGTGTATATCCTTTTCCGCTTACAGCAGCAACACCGTCCAGCATCAGTCCATATGGAGCATTCACAGCAGCCTCTGCTTCCTGACGGGCCTTCTCCGGGGATACATTGGCAATATGAATAGCCAGCCTCAGGCGTAATGAGTTGGCGAATTGAATCCATCTTTGGTAATCGCCTCCAAAAAATTGATCAAAGTTCTGAAAAGGAGTGGCGCCGGGGTTATCCTGAATAAAAGTTTCCAGATTAGTCACAGCATCACTCAAATCATTAAAAAAGGCATTGTAAGCTTCTTCCTGAGAATCATAAGTGGTACCTGTTTGAGACTTTCCATACTCGGTATAAATGATTGGCCCGTATAGATTGGAAATTCGATGCATAGCGGTAACTTTTAACACCTTAGCAACGGCGCCAAAATGAGCATATTCATCCACCGCCTTTTTTTCCACTTCCAGAGCAGCAGTCATAAAATGAGCATAAGTGTATTCCCATGCGGCAAAATTCCAGCCATCAACCAGAGAATATGTCAGGTTATTCACATTGGCATTAAAGGGCGTAGGAGACATCATATACCCCGAGTAAATATCAGCATTCAGGTTTTGGGCAATTTGGTAAGTCCAGTCTTTGCCATCTCCCCAGTTGTAGTTCATGTATATCATTTGCTGCATTTGAGGGAAATAGGCTCCGATCATATTGTAATCACCTTCCAGTTGTTCCTCTGTAATTCCTGCCGGATTGGTATTCAATTCATCAAAATGGTCAGTACATTTCAGAAACAAAAGGGGAACAATTGTCAACAACAGAATTGTTTTAAAAATATATTTTTTCATAATCACCATCTCTTAAAAGGTTAATTTTACATTCAAACCATAGCTTCGTGTACCCGGCATTCCGAATACATCCACTCCCTGAAGGTTATTACCAACAGACAACTGCGCTTCAGGATCGTAAGGGGCATCTTTGTAAATAAAAAACAGATTGCGTCCAATCAGAGATACCTTTGCATTTTTCACAAAAGAGTCTGTGCCAAAAACTTCTTCACCAAGGGAATATCCCAGAATAACTTCTCTCAACCTTACATTTGTGGCATCATAAACATAATATTCAGAAATACCATTTCGACCTCCTACCCGGTTGTAAAATTCTCTGACATTATTGATTTTCCGGCCTTCCAGCTCCACATATCCGCGATCGCGGGCCTCTGCGGTTTCCTGGGTTACACCAAACTGATCAAGATCAGCCTGAGTTAAGGAAATTGCATCTCCACCGAATCTTCCATCAATCAGGAATTGAAAATTAAAATTCTTTACAGTAATGCTGTTGTTCCATCCCAGAGAGAAATCGGGAGATGCATTGGCTATCTTAATAAATTCCTCCTGACGTGTTGGTAAATCATTCTCGTCGTAAATAATTTCGCCGGATTCGTTTCTGGCAAATGCCACACCATAAATATCACCGAAAGAACCACCCTCCACCAGTTTCATCCAGTAAGAATTGGAAGTCTGATCTCCGAAGCGAAATTCCTTCAAATCAGGATGCAACTCTTTCACTGTGTTTTTATTAGTTGCAAAATTGATGGTACTTTTCCAGAACAAATCATTCTCAGCCAAAGGAGTAATTCCAACAACCGCTTCAAAACCCTCATTTTGAATATTTCCGGCATTCACATAATAGGATGAGAAACCGGAACCGGCAGGAGCAGGAAGTGTAAAGAGTTGGTTCTCGGTATTGGTCTTATAGTAAGTAAGGTCAAGAGATAGCTTATTGGCAAACATCCGCCACTCAGTTCCCAGCTCCACAGATTTGGAAAGTTCGGGCTTCAGATTATCAAAGGGTGCTTCAGAATTAAAGATAAGATTTCCTCCTGCCGCCAAAGAATTAGTCGGATTACTGATATAAACAGGTATATCGTTACCCACACTACTCCAGGATCCCCTGACTTTACCAAAGTCAATAAAGCCGGGCATATTCATCATATCCGAAAGCACTGCCGTTAACCCTACAGAAGGATAAAAGAAACCCGAATTTTCACTATCGGTGTTTGCAAGAGCTGAAGACCAGTCATTTCGTCCGGTCACATCCAAAAACAAAAGGTCTTTAAAACCAACCTGTGCGGTTCCGAAAACAGACTGCATTTGGCGATGAAGATCCATCTCCTCAATATATCCAATATCCATATTGGCAACTGTAAACACATTGGGAAGGTGCAAATTATTGGGTCTGGAATCCAGCCGTTCACTTCGCACTTTTGTATCATTCACACTGGCTCCCAATGATGCGTTAAGCGAAATATCCCCAAAAACATTGTTATAGTTCAGCAAAAAATCTCCATAATTCAGTATCTCTTCACGATTCATAACGATGTACCTCCCATTGCTACCGGCAAGAGCTGTATGTGTAGATGCATAAATTCTCTTATTGTACCGGTCGTTGGTGTAATCCACATTTCCTCTGAGTTGAACATTCAGATTACTGTTAATGTCCAGCCTGGCAGTCAATGAAGATAAAACCCTGTTTCTCCGATCCTTGCTGGGCATACGATTATTAATCCAGTAAGGATTTTGCTCCATTGCCTCTAATTCCTTGTGCCAATTCTGAACATTCAGGTTTCGATCAATGGAATAGACTTCAAAATCTTCCTTATAAGGTTGCATATCCATGCCTCTGGGGAATCGATATAAGCCAACCAAAGGATTTAGATAATAACCACCGGCCACAGGCTTATTGGTTATTGACTGGTTTAACAGGTTTACATTGGCATCAAGAGATAACTTATCATTAAAAAACTTTCCTGATTCTCTGAAGTTCAGGTTATGTTTTTTAAGTTTATTCCCATCAATAATTCCTTTTGCTGAAGTATTGGCATAAGAAAAATAGGTCTGCATTTTTTCGCTGCCCGAAGAAAGAGACATACTATTAATGGTTGTCACCCCTGTTTTAAAAAAATCATCCACATAGTCGGCTGAACCATTGATCTTATCACCCCAGCTGAAACCACCGGAGCTGTGACCGTACTTATCCTGAAATTCAGGAAGGGAAACAGCAGACTCCACTGTGGTATTGGAACTAACATTCACGGTAGTTCTTCCGGCCAGTCCTTTTTTGGTAGTAATAACAATGACCCCGTTGGCCGCCTGTGTACCATAAAGTGCAGCAGCTGAAGCACCTTTAAGAATATTAATACTCTTGATATCCTCGGGGTTGAGGTTCGAAATACCATCTCCACTATCCCGGCCGCCGGCATCATTAGTACCTCCTATAGATGTACTGGGTTGTTCCGAAACGCTGTTCAACATTGGCATACCATCAATTACATAAAGTGGCTGGTTGTTACCTCCGGCAGAACGGTTACCACGAATCAGCATCTTGGAAGAGCCACCCAGACCGGAACTGCTTTTGGTAATAACGACCCCGGCACTTTTTCCTGTCAACGAATTTACCAGGTTGACATCCTTAGCATCCGTAAGTTCGTCTCCGCTCATGGATTGAGTGGAATAGGTCAGCCCCTTGCTTCGTTTCTCAATTCCCAAAGCAGTAACAACAACCTCCTGAACATTGATGACTGAAGGTTCAAGATCAACATTGATATTTTCCTGGCCGTTAACAGGCACCTCCGTGGTTTTAAATCCAATAAAAGAAAAAACCAAAGTAGCATCCTCCGGAAGCATAATCTGATAATTTCCATCAACATCCGTAATTGTGCCGTTCATCGTTCCCTTTTGTACCACAGAAACACCGGGAATAGGTTCTCCTCCCGTAGAAGATTCAGCAACTGTCCCCTGGACAGTAATCTGCTGAGCTGCAACCTCTCCCACAATAAATGTAAGAAATAGAAGAATCAGCATTTGTTTAAAAAAATTCGTTTTTTTCATAGATTAAGAATTTTTAGTTCAACAAAATTATTTGGTAAAAACTGTGTAATAGAAGAGGGCCAGCATTAGCAAAATCCCAATGATTAAACCTCCGCGTATTTTCTTGTAGAGTTTCATTTTTTTTTCTTCGTCTTCAGACTGTATCATCTTTTTAATGATTCGTTTTCGATTTTAGTTTAAACAAATGTATTTGGAACCGACCATCTCCCACACTCTGCCTGTCCCTAAAAATGAGCCATTTGATGCAACAATAACACTGATGTTGCAAAAGATTCTCCATGTTGCATTTTGGGAAATTTTGATGTCTCATAAAACCGCCACTAAAAAGGAGACATAATTACCTGCAGATAAAAAGAATTGCAATAAAGAGGTGATAAGAAGTAAACAAGCTGAAAACCTGAGAGCAAATAGCCCAAGGACAACGCCCTGGACTTAGGGGTATCCCCCACCTCCTCTCACATTATTGGGCGCGAGGTGACCAATAATGTGAGAAGGTAGCATTTATTCCAACTTTTTTTTGGGGGTAGCCCCAGGCTATTGCTTAAAGACCCACGGCCATTTAAAAACACAACCAAACTTTGTAAGAAATGAACTAGTGTAATTAGGAAAAAGAGAAAAGACTCGCTCCTGGGAAGACTGAATAATTCATAAACCAGATCATTGATTTCCGGTTAATATATTTTTGGTGTACGTTTGAAAAATTGAGATTGCTTTACCGAATGCTCGGGATTCGCCATGACAGGTCTTTGCAGGAGATTAAGTGTTAGGGGATGATTTTCTGCAAAGCGGAAAATCATCCCCTAACAACCCTGTTAAAATCTTTAATACAAAATCATTGGGAACAGGGCGAAGCAAACTTTTTTTCAAAATAATAGTTTTCCCGGACATTAGTGATTTTTTTAAGTATAAACCACCCAGTTATGAGAAATTGTGAATCTCTGTTCGTTTGGACTTTCTATACAAAGAAGGAGAAAGAGAAAACTCCTGTCGGAATATCTTAATAAAATGAGACACATTACCAAATCCCACCTTAAAGGCTATTTCGGATACCTGCAGGTCTGTATCCGAAAGCAACAAAGCTGCTTCTTTCAACCGGAAAGACCGAATAAACTCAGTGGTGCTTTTACCCACAATAGCCTTCAACTTTCTGTGAAGATTGCTTCGACTCATACATACAGCATCACACAGGGCCTCAACGGAAAAATATTCATTGTCAAGGTTGGCTTTAATAACAAACACCACTTTCTTCAGAAATTGCTCCTCAATTAAGTCTATTTTCTTATCAACAGAATTGTTCTCATACAAATAGGACGAGAGGTATTCTTTCATTTTTTCACGATTAAGAATAAGCCCTCTCACATAGGCCTTCAACAACTCCATATCAAAAGGCTTGGACAAGTATAAGTCAGCTCCGTACTCCAACCCTTCAATCTTATCACTCGACTCTCCCCTCGCCGACAACAAAATAACCGGGATATGACTCAAATTATCGTTGGTTTTAATTTTCCTGCACAATTCAATGCCATCCATATTCGGCATGATGACATCACTTAATACCAAATCGGCTTGATGAAGAGCAAGCCAATCAAGTGCCTGAGTACCATCCTTCACCCCTGACACCCGATATAAACTACTAAGTTCATCAGTTAAAAAGGCCAAAACTTCCTGATTGTCCTCTACTACAAGAATATGTTTTTCCCCGGAAACACTCTTCTGTTCCGGATTTTTATCAGATTTCTTTACTTCCGATCCATTAGAGGTGAAAAACCCCTGAACCGTTGAATTAAAAACAACTGGAGAAACATACTCATGCTCATATCTGGAAGCGACAGGAAAGACTTTAAAAAAGATTTCAAAAGTGGTACCTTTTCCTTCTCTACTGGTAACTTTAATGTCTCCATTGTGAAGGTCCACTAATTGTTTTACCAGTGCAAGACCTATTCCGGTTCCCTGTTGATAATTATTTACGGCCTTTCCAAACTGCTCATATCGATTAAATAATCTATCCAAATTCTCCTTTGATATTCCTGTCCCATCATCTACAACTTTAAAACCTACCTTTAATGGACGGTTATCAACAATAGAAGAAGACATTTTTGCTCCAACCACCTTGTCACCTGAATTCTGACCGGCATCAGCTTCTTCCAGTAAAGTAAAAGTCACGTGCCCACCCTTTTCACAATACTTCAAGGCATTAGACAACAAATTGTTAATAATCTTTCCAACTACATTTTTATCAAACTTCAACCAGGAGTATGACAAGTGACCATTAAATTTCAAAATTATCTGTTTCTCCTGGGCCAATCCCTTAAACTGACCAACGGTCTGTCCACAAAATTTAGAGAAATTCTCCTCCGAAAAATTAAGTTGTAAATGACCTGATTCAATTTTACTTACTTCCAGAATCTGATCAATTAACTGAGTAAGATAACCGGCATTGTGTGCTACACCCGATAATGACTCAGTTATCTCCTGTGAAAGGCCGCCTTGGCTGAGAATCTTCCTTACAGGAAGTAAAATCAATGTTAAAGGGGTGCGAAATTCATGAGAGATATTCGTGAAAAATTGCGAACGCATTTCACTCAATTCTTCCATCCTCAGCCGTTCTTTTTTCTCAAAAGAAAGATTCTTCTTCATCTCAATAAGGAAGATGGAATATTTCATATAAGCAAAGACCAGAATTCCAAAAACTCCGAGAAATCCGAAGAATGCAAAACGCGTTTTATACCAGGGAGGTAAAATCTCAATATTAAGCGTTGCCGGTTCGTCACTCCAAACCCCACTGTTATTCATCCCCCTTACCTGAAGAGTGTATGCTCCCGGTGGAAGTTTGTTAAACCTGGCCCAACGCTCCTCCGAGGGGATACTCCAATCTTCAGAAAGCCCTAACAGACGGTAAGAATACCTGGTCTTTTCAGGCATAAAAAAGTTCAAGCCGGAAAAAAACAAGGCAAAAGAATTATTCTCTGCTGTCAACTCAATACTATTTGCATATTGAATAGTATTCTCAAGGATATTAGATACATCATCCGGAAAAATCTCCTGATTATCGACAAAAAGGTTTTCAAAGATTACTTTTGGGGGCCGATCATTTAACAATAGGTTTGTCGGCTTAAAACAGTTGAGGCCTTTGGGACTTCCTGTCATTATATAACCATTCTTTAACAACATTGCAACCTGCATTACACTGCTATTAAGACCATCCCGCGCATCAAGCATTAACAACTCCCCATCTGCTACACGATAACGATTCAACCCATTATAGGTTGCAATCCAATAATCTTGCTGACAGTCCTGAAAAACATCATAAACTTTATCGTGACTCAGCCCCTTTGCCGTATTAAAAATGGTCAGACTATCATTTTCCCCTACTTTGACGACCCCTCCGCCATTCGTAGACAACCAGGTAGAGCCATCTTTACTGTGATATATATCTGTAACCGTATTTCTGCCAACGCCACTATTATTAAGTGAATCATACAGAAATACTGAGAAATCGTTAAGGTCTTCAGAAATTCTAACGACACCGTTGCTGGTCCCTACCCACAAACGCTGTTTTTTATCTTTTGCAAGACTCAGAATATAGGGATTCAGACAAGAATCAAGTTCGGCATTAATAGTGTTTAGAGATGAAACAACGCCCGTTTGCTTATTAATTCTGAAAAGACCTCTTCCCAGGGTCCCTGCCCATATTTGATGTTTCCCGGCCCCTTCAATTGACCAAACATGACTGGCATTGTCAAAACTTTCTTTTTGAGTCAAATGGAAAGTTTGAAAACTATCATGTTCTTTGCCCGGGGTAAAAACGCTTATTCCGTTTCCATAGGTCCCCAACCATATATCCCCTTCCGAATCCTCATATACTCTCCTTACAACATCTATATATTTAAGCTTCGTATGATTATTGAAATTCTCAAACCGCTCAATTACTCTCCCATCCATTTCCATCATGAACAAACCACCTCCGTCTGTACCAACCCAAATACGGCCCCTGGTGTCCTGAAAAACATCTATGACATTCTCATTCAGAGCAGAATGATCAACTCCTCCGTCCTCACCCGTCAACAAAAACTGATTGAACAAGGGATTATACTTAAACAACCCTTTCCCGACTGTTCCAACCCAGGTAATTCCGGATTCCTCCAGATATAATGCTCTTACACCTTCATTTTCGAAAAGATTAAATTTGTTGGAATATTTTTTTCCCCCGGAAGGCTTTAAAGAAGTTTCATCCAACTCTAGAACACCAGCTCCATCCGTCGCAATCAGAAACTGCCCGTCCAAATCCTTCTCTATGTCCAAAACAATGGTTACAGGCTGACTTGAGGTATCAAACAAAGGTATATTCTCATAGCGTTTGGACTTAATATTGAAATGATACAACCCCATATTATTGGTTCCCAATAATAATTTGTCCGGCCCTGCCTGCTCAATGCAATTAATTTCCATTCCAGGAAAGGGATACAACTCAATACTATCGGCCAATTCATTGTATCTCCCTATTCCATTGCCATATGTCCCTACAAACACTGAATCTTCTGACAAAACGTATCCACAATAAATCTGAGACTTCAATCTCGTTTCGGATGACATATTCTTTACCACAGGCCTAAGCAACTCCATTTCATAGGAATACCAGCACAAGCCGCCTCCCATCATTCCTACATAAAACCCATCCTTTCCCCCGGTAAAAATAGTCCCGATATGCTTAGCAGGATTTGATGACTGCTCAAAGAAAACCTCTTCAAAAAGATCTCTCTTGTCATCATAAAAACAGAGTCCATCTTTTGTTCCAACCCATAAAGTTCCATTATTATCCAGAAAAAGAGAAGTAATAAAATTATTAGGTAAGGAGTTTGGCTTTCCTGAATTATGGTAATATGGAACGGCTTCATACCCGTTGTATCGATTTAATCCATAGTAGGTTCCTATCCAAACATAGCCGGAACTATCTTTGATTATCTCCGAAACAGATCCGTTACTCAAAGCATCCTCTGCATCAATTACTTCATACCGGACATCAGTGGGGACCTGTTTTTTACCACTGACAACCTGAGCAATCGAGATAATAAAAAAGAACAGAATTATTTGGGAATTCATGATTCACGGGCTAATTTGAAGTGATTGTTAATTTACAAATATAAAAACAAAAATCACTTAAATCAGCTTCACCCCCGATCATGAATGATGATTAAAACCAATTACCTGTGTGTCAATTATTAAATTGGTTTACTTAGTATTTTATGTGTTCTATTTTCCCCAGACAGGGTTTATAAAGCGTAGCTGTAGCAACGGTTAAAAACCCCAGCGAAGCAGAAAGATAAAAAGCGCTTGAAACTAGTTACGGAATTTAGTAATTGTCACACTAGTGTTGCCTTCGCGAAATAGTGCTTCAAATATTTTGCTTTCATTTTTTCTATTTGCAAGGCACAATTTGGAAGCATAGCCAAAGCTACGGTGATAAATTTTAACGATGCAAAAGGGAAAAGAGAATGTAAAATATGAAATATCATTTTCCCCTCGCACTACCAGCCAACATTCATCCTTGAAATCATAAAACAGAAGCCAGATAAAATACCAACGGAAGAGTGAGTAAACTCAGCAAAGTAGTCAGAAAAACATTCTCTGCCGCACGGTCATCTGCTGCCCCGTAAGCTTTGGCCATAATCACAATCATACTCATACAGGGCATAGCTGTTTCGAGCACAATGATGGTTTTTGCCATCTGCCCCAACTCTACACCCAGATAACTAACTGCCAGACTAATAACAACCAAAAGAATTACCGGAATTAAAATCAGCTTGTTGAGACTCAACAAATAAATATCAGGTCTTTTCATGGCCCCCCTAATACTGGTTCGGGCTAATGTAGAACCTATATACAATAACGCCAGCGGACTGGTAGCTTTTCCGATGCTACTCAACGGAATGTGTACCATCTCGGGAAGTTTTAACTGAATTAAAAACATAACAATCCCCACAACAAACGCTACCGTATTGGGGTTCAGAAGATTTCGAAAACGCTCACGAAAAGAAACATCCACCTGCCCTTTGAGCCGAAACACCGCATAAGTCCATTGCATAAAACTGGACACCATATAATAAATTGTTGCATACAGCAAAGCTTCTTCATCAGGATACAAAGCAGCAACCAGGGGAAAACCCAGAAAAACAATGTTTCCAAACATGGTGTGCAACTCATGCACCACACCCACTCGTGTAGGAAGCCTCAGAATCCTTACGGAAAGTTTCCCAATAACATACATTATCGCCACCGACACAACAGAGAAAAAAGCAGCCCATCCTCCATTAACCAATACTTCGTGCGACATCTCCATGCGCGATACAGTGGTAACAATCAATAAGGGCAGAGTTATGTTGAACACTAACCGGGATATGGAAAATCTAAGGTCTTCATTGATCACTCTCAGCCAGCTACCAATAGCTCCGACCAACACGATGATTCCGGCAATAATGATTTGTTCCGTGATGATTTGGGTTTGCATTTTTTTTGTTTTAAGCTGGCAAAAATAAGGAAAAGAAAAAACTAATACTGAAAATGGAATGTTTTGCAAATTTTAATTTTTACCTTTAATTGTTAAAATATCAACTTGCATTCTCCAAAACCCAACCACTATCGCCTTAACCCAATGGAAGAACACAAAAAGTTACAAAAACTACTCGAACTTATCATACTCCTCTCCAATGAATTAAAATACACCAAAGAGGATATAATGAACAGATTCGACCTATCCGCACGAAGTTTCGACCGATACATAAAAACACTCCGGGATGCCGGATTTATTATATCATACCCAAAAAACGGCTACTATTGGATTGACAAAGATTCTGAGTATTTTAAAGAGCTTAGCGAACTGCTTCACTTTTCCCGTGAAGAGGCTTTTATTCTTTACAATGCCATCCATTCCATCAGTAACGAAAACGTACTGAAGCAAAACCTGATTCGAAAGTTATACAGTCTATATCAATCTGAAAATATTGCCAGTACTATTGTTAATCAGCAACAATCAACAGTTATACATGATCTAACCAAGGCTATAAGAACAGGTTACAAAGTGATTTTACACGGGTACAGTTCCGCAAACAGCAGTGAACAAAAAGACCGGTTGGTAGAACCCTTCAGCTTTACCACCAATTATGTATCTACCTGGGCTTACGACCTGAATGCCGGATGTTGCAAGACTTTCAAAAATACCCGCATTTCTTCTGTACAAATTCTCAACCAACCCTGGGAGCATGAAGCTTTGCACTCAGAGGGATTAATGGACGTTTTCCGAATCAGTACCGACCAACAAATCCCGGTAAAATTAAAACTGTCCCTGCGGGCCTGCGAACTAATGAAAGAAGAATATCCTCTGGCCGAAAACTACATTACTCCAACTGAGGATAACAGCTTTTTATTCGAAGCCCCTGTTTGCAGTTTTGATGGCGTTGGTCGCTTTACAATTGGCCTTTGTCACGAAATCGAAATTCTTGAACCACCTGAACTAAAAACGTTCATTACAAAAAGAATGAAAAAGTTTTTAGCTCGCCAGTAGTTGGCGAAAGAGGATTGTATGTTTGAAAAATTTAAATAAAACCACTAAATGAGATTTCAAATCACTTTTAACCGAACCGGGAAGCAAAAAATGCTTCCAATGGATTATCAATACTACATTAGCGCATGGATTTATAAGGTTTTAAAACAGGCCGACAGTAAATTCGCGGGGTTTCTGCACGATAAAGGATACGGAGATAGCCCTCACAAACTCTACAAACTTTTTTGCTTTTCCCGGCTAAATTTTGGCAAGCCAACAATGTGGAAAGAACGCAAACTCTTTGAGATAAAAAGCAATACGCTTAGCCTCAATGTTTCTTTTGATGTTCCCGAAGCAGCCACCACCTTTATTAAGGGCCTTTTTATGGAGCAGGACTTTTTTCTGGGTAATCGCTTTAATGGAATTGAAATGAAAGTTACCAATATAGAAGCTTTGCCGGAGCCTCAATTTACTGAAACAATGCATTACCGTCTTTTATCTCCATGGGTGGTAGGTTTCAAACCTGAAAACGCCAAACAAGCTCAATACCTCAAACCTGAAGATGAAGGATTTCTTAAACTATCAGAAAAACACATTCTTGAAAAATACAATAACACCCACCAAGCAGAATTAACTCCCGATATGATCTCCCTAAAACCACTACCCCCTTTTAAAAGAAGTGGTTTTTTAATTAAACCTGATACTCCTCAACAAACAAGAGTTGTGGGTAACATCTTTGACTTTGAACTGACTGCTCCTGAAATAGTCCATCAAATGCTTTGGAATGCAGGAGTGAGTGAGAAAAGTACTTTGGGATTTGGCTGGGTAGAAATAAAGAATGAAAAGAATTTCATCTATTCAAAATAGAAAAATATGCTAGACACTGTAATTAAAATAGGTAAACTATACCGCGAAGCACCAAATGCCCATGTTTATCATGAGCAAATAAACAACATTTGGAAAGATGTGGAAGCTTTAGCCAAGAAAAAGGACAAAGATGGAAATTCAATTGAAACAGTCTTTTATGAACTGCCCGTTATTGAGTTAGGAGATTCTTTTGAATTTAATTTCAACAAAACATCCATCATCAAAGATGAAGATAAACAGAAACAACTTCATTATTTAAACTTTAAGACATCAAAAAAAGATGCTGAAAAGCGATATCTTCTTGGAGACATTTGTTACAGTCATTTCAGAGACAACAAAAATTCATTACAAGAATTTGGAAACTATAGATTATTTGGAAAATGGGAAAGAAAAAGTTCTTTCCAAGGATCGGAAGAAGTTTCGAAATCAATTGAGAACCTTTTTATTCAGAAATTCAGAAATGAATTTCGTGATAATAAGAGTCGAATTGAAGAGATATTAAAGTCTAAACCTTCTGTAGTGATTCATTTTAACTTTAATAATAAAAGTTGGTTTGAATTGGATGGCCTGATTGAATCAATTGATAAGATCCTTTCTTCAAATTTGGTAATCCAGGATAAAAAAACCGGGAAGTTAGTTCTTGACAAATATTTATACAAAACCCTAGGTGGTGTGACACCGGGATTTGGAGATGAAAATAAATACAAGAACAAATTATTTACTACTGATGAAATAGTAAGCTTAATATATGCGACCCAGGTTTATCAGGAACCAAGAATAAGGATTAATAATGTTGGAATAATAGCACTTCCTCATTCAAAAAAAATAACTTCACAAGAAATTGTTCAGTTTTTTAATAAAGAAAAGAATACAATAAAGGAGGAAGTTGCAAAAGAAGAAAAGATTTCCACAGAAACTGATGATCTTTTTAGGGAGTTTATTCAAAACGATTTTAACGATGCTGTAAAATTCGATATTATTTTTTCGAGTATTCCAAAATCTCCAGCTGGGGTTTACAGTGATTTAGTTGAAATATCAAATATTGAAAAGAGTTTATTAAAGCAGGTTCATGAAAAAATTAAAAACGTAAAAGTTCAACTTCAGGAACAAGCTCACAAGGAGTTTCCCAATTCCAAAGCTCCATATAATTTTTCCATTAAGAATAGTTTTTTGAAAATATTGGGCGACTTGACGTCTGATAAAAAGAAATATCAGTTTCACTTACTGAAAGTATTACCACAAATCTATTCAGATACTTATTATCAAGACCCGCTATTGCTTCCGGCCCTCATTGGGAAAGTTGAACACAACATTCGCAATGGAGGACAATCTTTTAGTACCCTTAAATACGACTTTTACTTTTTAATAAACATTCAAAAAAATGATAATCTTATGAAGATTACAAGCACAAAAAGTTATGCCCTTGGCCAGAACCTTGGCATTATGGCACGTCAATTTGCGGCCTGGCGTGATGACTGTCCAATTAAATCGTTCGAAAAATCTTATGTAGGGAACCTCTCACGCCGGATAACAACGCTCGAAGAATTGGTGAAGTTTGCAGGATTTATAAATGAAAAACTAACCATTCACGAAAGGCTATTTCCGGATGTAAAAAAAGCGTATTTGGAACTGGTAGAACTTATCCGCGATTTCGAAGGCGAAAAATACAGTAAACATAACTGTGCATTAGGCTTCTTTGAAAGCTATTATGGCAATTTCCAAAAGCAAGAAAACAAATAATAACCTATTAAAACATATAATCATGGCTAACGCAATTGAAAAATCAGAGATTTTATTTCTTTTTGAAAGCAAATATACCATTCCTAATGGTGACCCTTTTACGGGGGAACAACGGTACGACGAAGAGACCAAAAGAATTTTGGTTTCTGATGTTAGGATAAAAAGATATGTACGGGACCATTTTATTGCCCAGAATTTTTTATCAGAAAATAATGAAAAATATACGGTTTATGTTTTCAATGACCGGTCACAAGTAACCGAAGGGAAAAATGAATCCGGGGCTTCTGCACGAATGCAGGTATTATGGAATGGGAAAAAGCCTAAGGATAAGAAAGAGATTCCAGAAGCAGCATTGAAGCTAATGCAAAGTTGTATTGATGTTCGCTTATTTGGCGGTATTTCTACAGAAAAGGAAGCAGCAGTAAATATAACCGGACCCGTTCAGTTTGCTTTGCTGAATCCGTCTTTGAACAAAGCCGACCTCCGGATTCACCAAAACACTTCAGTATTCTCCTCAAGCACTGAAAAATCAAGAGGTGCAATCGGAACAACTACAGTAGTTCCATATGCTATTAATCAAATTCATGGGTGGATAAATCCATACTCTGCTCAACTAAGCGGACTTAAGTCAGAAGATATTTCGGAACTCTTCTCTGCCATGTGGAAAAGTCTAAACAATATCAACACACGGAGCAAGTCAAATCAAAGCTCGGTCATACTAATCCAAATTGTTTACAACGAACCTGATGACAAACTTTATGGTACAGATTCCTTAATATCCATTGAGTCGGAAAAAGAGGAAGAACAAATTCGCTCCATGGAAGATTACTCGTTCAATTTCGAAAAGCTGGCAGAAGCTACCAAATCGCCCAAAGTAAAGGAGATTCGCTTTTACACGGAAATTGAAGATTTGAAAAAAGTTATATCAGGTCTGGATCCCAAATTTAAAGAAATGGAGTTGTAATATGGAAGCGATTCTATTGGAAATAAAAGGAAAATGGGCTCAGTTCAGGAAAGCCGAGACCAATAACAATCCGCTATCTCACGATTTCATGACTAAAACTGCCTTTATTGGTTTACTAGGTGCAGTAATTGGTGTCGAAAGAAATCAAATGCGTCAACACTTTCCCTTACTGTGCGATGGACTTGTCTTTGGCTTGCAAATAAACAACGAAGTACAAAAACAATCGTGGGGATTCACCTTTCGCAGTGTAACTCACGCATGGGAAAAAGCCCCAAAGCAAATGGAGTTCATAAAAGATCCCAATTATACAATTTTGCTCGGGCTAAAGGATGAAGGTTGCAGGGAGCAATTTGAATATTTCCGTGCACATATCAAGGAAGGCAAGGCATGTTATCCTCCGGTTTTAGGGTTGCATAATTGTCCGGCAGACATAAAATTTCTTGAAAGCGGTATTATTGAATCGAAACAAGGAAATTTCGAAACTTATGGATTTGTTACAACAGATTATCAACCCATAATTGATAACATGAGTGAATTCAGGATTGGATTTGATAAGATTCCTACATTCCAGGATGATAATTTCTGGAACGTTCCTGAAAGATTTGTATCGGTTACATACCCTTCTAACCAGCGAAAACTGCTGGTGTCTGGTGAATTTCATGAATTTAACAAACAAACACAATGGTGTCTGATCTAAATTTTGAATCACATCCCGGTAAGCCACTTGAAAAACATATACGGAGGGTACTGCAAGGTACCCTCCATAATTTTTCTTCTCCTATAGCAGAACTGGCAGCACTATTTCATGATATGGGAAAAATCAATCCCAACTTTCAACAAAAGCTATACGGGAAAACAGCAGGATATAATAACCATTCTTATCTATCTGTTATTGCATTTATTAATTATGCACTTTCGAACCCATCTGAGATAAAAGAGAAAGCAGGAATAAATACGAATAAAGATTTGGCTTTATTTATTTTCCAGGTTTCGATACTTATAGCGAAACACCATCAACATTTACCAAATTTTGATTTAGCGTTTTCTGCTTCTGAAGAACTGGAGAATGCAATCACTTTCGCTTTAAAAGAAAACCACCATTTCCCAGTATCAGCCTTTCTTAAAGAAAAAATGAAAATCAATAGTAAACCATTTGATCTAAATTTTAACAAAAGAAATAAAGGCTTTCTATCGTTTTCAAATAAGTACCATGTACCAGCATGGAAAAAAAATCCGTTAAAGTATTTTCTTGACACCCAAATGGGATTTGCAGCCCTGATAGAATCAGACAAGCGTGATGCCGGCAATAATAAGGATTACAATTTTAAGGAATCCGTTAAACAGAATACCTTTCAACTGCGCAACTCTCTCGAAGAAAAATTCATCGAATTTGATGCAGTAAGATCAGGCTCAAGTCTGAATGAGCTAAGAACGAATATTCGTTTAGAGGCAATCAAAGGAACAAGAGAGGGATTAAAAAGAAAAGAACACATCTTTACCCTAACAGCACCTACAGGAGCCGGAAAGACATTTACCCTGCTTGCCATTGCTGATGAAATAAGAAAACAAAAAGGAGTGTTGGGAATAATATACACACTTCCATTTTTGTCAATAACCGAGCAAGTACAAACAATTGCAAAAAATCTTCTGGATGATGTTTTGTCAGTGAATTCAAAGGCGGAAAATCATCGTATTGATATAGCTCAGGAAAACTATGAAACAGACCAAAGTCAGGACAATTTATTCAGGGTTTTAAGAGAAGATTTCATCGCAAATACATTTGATCATCCTTTCATCATCACCACGTTTGTTCAGTTTTTTGAAACCCTTGTAAGCAATAGGAATTCTACTTTGCTAAAACTGCCCAATTTTGCCAATCGTATCCTTTTGATTGATGAAATACAGGCATTACCTCCACGGTTATACATATTCTTCAGTGCATGGCTTGATGCATTTTGTAAACGTAATAACTCATTTGCGGTATTATCAACCGCAACAATGCCAAATTTTGAAATTCCAAAAAAGGAGTATTTAGATTTGGATAAACGTGCCGATTTGCTCTTCAATGAATATGTTGTTCCGAAGGATTTGATTCATTCGCGCAAGTATTTTGATGAGGATATCTTTAACCGATACAAAATAAATGTAATCCAAGAATCACTTGATTCAATCAGTCTCTCCAAGTTATTGCTAAGTGAGAAGCAGTCCTGTTTGGTTATCTTAAATACCATAGATGACACGAAAGAACTGTACAATTTATTGACAGAGGAAACAGCAAATATATTGTTATTGAACACGCATTTCATACCGGATGACAGAACGCGAATAATTGAAGAAGCTAAAACCCTTCTTAACTCAGGGGAAAAAGTTTATCTGATTTCCACTCAATTGATTGAGGCTGGAGTTGATATTGATTTTCCCATTGTCTATAGAGATTTATGCCCTTTGCCCAGTCTTATTCAGAGTGCGGGACGCTGTAATAGAAACAAAAAAATCCCGATGGGACAGGTGATGTTTTTCCAACTGGTAAATGAAGAAGGAAGCTCAAGGGCTAATTTGATATATCGGAATGAAGCAAAACATTTTCTTGATTTTTGCAAAACAAATATTTCATCTGACATAGAAGAAAATAACTTATTTGATGTGCAAAGTAAGTTTTTTGACTCCATTAAAGAAAATCTTAGCATAGGAGACTTCTACCCAAGCAAATATCATTCAGAAAACATGATTGAATGTGTAAATAATGCGCGTTTCGAAACTCTTGGACGATTTAAACTGATAACCGAAGAAATAGGTATACAACAGCAATATTACATCTCCAAAAATGAAAACGATGATACGTCCGAAGTGCTGAGCTCCCTCCTTGAAGATTTACGAGCCTGCGACAATTATGCAGCAAGTAAAATAATTAAAATAAAAATCAATTCATTAATTAAATCCATCAGCGGTCGGATTTTGAATATTCGTGTTAACAATTTCAATAAAGACCAAGTGCCTCAGGTTTTTGATGCTGAAATTTTGGGCATTAAATTCATTTCAAAAGATTATTATTCCAAAACAACGGGCCTAAAAGTCGGAAATTCAGAAAACTGCTTTCTATAATGCGAGTAACAGGTACTCTAATATCATATTTTTTTTATTGCCATAGAAGACTATGGTTACATGCCAACGATATCAAACTTGAGGACAACTCAGAAGATGTTTCCATGGGAGTGCTAATTGAAGAAACTACATATTCTCAACGCTCTGATAAATATAAACAAATTGAATTAGGTCCTGTAAAGATTGACTTCTTCGATTGGCAAAACAAAATCATTCATGAAGTAAAAAAATCAAGTAAGTTCCATGAAACCCATATCTGGCAAATCAAATACTACATTTATATAATGGAGAATGCAGGTATTGGAGGAGTAACCGGAATGCTAGAATATCCTACCGAGAGAAAAAAAGAGAATGTATTTCTGTCACAACCTGACCGGATATGTATTGATGAATTAAAAAATAAAATCACTCAAATAATTCAATCCGAAAAATGTCCTCCGGTACTGAATAGCCACAGGTGTAAAAATTGCGCATACTCTGACTTTTGTTATGCAAAAGAATAGCTCATAAACTATGAAAAAATCTTTTTACCTCTTCAACCCCGGCCGTCTCTCTCGAAAAGACAACACCCTCAAATTCGTTGCTTTTGATGAAGATGGCCATGAACAAAAACCGCGCTATTTGCCCATTGAAAATGTGGACGAATTATATGCCTTTGGAGCTCTTGATGCCAATTCGGCCCTTTACAATTTTTTGGGTCAACAACAGATTCCTGTTCATTTCTTCGATTATTACGAGAACTATACCGGTTCCTTTATGCCCAAAGATAGTTTGTTGAGTGGAAAAGTCCTGATGGCCCAGACAAGGGCACATGACAATAGCTCAAAGCGCATAGAACTGGCACGCCTGATTCTGGAAGGCGCGGTTCACAATATGGTTAAAAACCTGAGGTACTACGATAAGCGTGGGAAAGACCTGTTACCTGTAATAGAACGCATTGAAGGACATCTTGAGCAATTTAAACATGTAAAAGCCATTGACGAACTAATGGGACTGGAAGGCAATATCCGGCGCACCTATTACGAAGGGTTTGAATTGATTGTAAATGATTTCAGCATGAGTGGCCGTAGTATGCGTCCGCCACAAAATGAAGTAAATGCCCTGATATCTTTTGGCAATATGATGTGCTACAGTCAGTGCCTAAGGGCCATTCACCAGACGCAACTCAATCCGGTCATTTCATTTTTGCACACTCCCGGAGAACGGCGCTTTTCACTTTCACTTGACCTGGCCGAAGTTTTCAAGCCCATTCTGGTAGACCGGGTGGTTTTCAAGGTGCTCAACAAAAGAATTATCGGCCCCAAAGATTTTGACGATTCCCTGAACCGCGTGGTCTTAAAAAATGCAGGAAAAAAAGCATTTGTAAAAGCCTTTGAAGATCGTCTTACGGAAACAATTCAACACAGGGCATTAAACCGTTCCGTCAGTTATAAGCACCTCATCAAGCTGGAATGCTACAAACTGGTAAAACACATTCTGGAAATTGAAGAATACAAACCTTTTAAAATGTGGTGGTGAGTTTAGCTGGTAAACTGGCGAAATAAATAACCAAATTGCCCATCACTCCATTACACTACCAAATCATTAATTCATGTATATCATTCTAATGTACGACGTTAACGAAAAGAGAACAGGAAAAATGCTCAGGTTATGCCGTAAATATCTAAGCTGGATACAAAACTCTGTTTTTGAAGGTGAAATATCAGACGTAAAACTAAAAGAATTAAAAAACATGGCTGCCATGATTATGGACTATGAAACAGATAGTTTGATTATCTTTAAAACCCGGAATGAAAAATGGCTGGAGAAAGAAATAGTTGGTATGGAACGTGCTGAAACAGGCAACTTTCTTTAACTCGAAATTGTCGAACCCTCCTTTTTCAGATTCTCAGAGAGGAAAATTCTTCTTTTCTCTTCCCAAAAAGCTCTTTGACATACTGGTTTAGAACAACTTACAATCCGTTGTCGAACAAGGGGCAAAATCCTTTTTTTATACATCGACAATTTTTCTCCTCAAAACATTGGGTTTCCTGCTTATGAAACCCTTATTTTGGGGAAATATTTTGAGCTTTTTTGACGGCTCCCAATCGTACCGTGGTGGAATTGAAATCCCATATTGGAAATTGTGTATCGAAAACTCCATTAGCTCCCAATCGTACCGTGGTGGAATTGAAATGAATACTTCGACATCTTAATTACAGTGCCTAAATAAACTCCCAATCGTACCGTGGTGGAATTGAAATAAAATGTTTCATGTGAAACTTTAAATTCTTGATTTTACTCCCAATCGTACCGTGGTGGAATTGAAATTAAACAGATACTTTAGGATTGACGGAGAAGCGGACGGCCTCCCAATCGTACCGTGGTGGAATTGAAATTACCCTGTTGGCGTGTTCGGGTTGAATATGATAACTCCTCCCAATCGTACCGTGGTGGAATTGAAATAAAGTTGACACAGTGATAAAGGTTCAAACTCAAATCACTCCCAATCGTACCGTGGTGGAATTGAAATTTTCCAAACGTCTTTATGGATTCGTTTCGCCACTTTCTCCCAATCGTACCGTGGTGGAATTGAAATTTAAAATTCAAAGTTTTGCCGGGTTGCAGCTTGGTCTCCCAATCGTACCGTGGTGGAATTGAAATACAATCCAATCGGGGTGTCCTTCTTTGATGATTCTCTCCCAATCGTACCGTGGTGGAATTGAAATACACGAACACACACCTACTCAGAGGCCGGGACTTACTCCCAATCGTACCGTGGTGGAATTGAAATTAGGCAGACTAGAAGAAATCAAGGTTCAAAAGCTAACTCCCAATCGTACCGTGGTGGAATTGAAATTTTATTAGTTCATTCGCTGACTTTGTTTTAAGATAACTCCCAATCGTACCGTGGTGGAATTGAAATCAAATAATATCACACTAATTAAAAATGGCAAAAACACTCCCAATCGTACCGTGGTGGAATTGAAATAAAGAAAACAATATGAGCTACAATGGTGTAAAGAAGCTCCCAATCGTACCGTGGTGGAATTGAAATATGGTAAGAGATTTTGAACTTCGCAACCTTGATACAGCTCCCAATCGTACCGTGGTGGAATTGAAATTTATTGTTCAAAATCCACCAGAAATAACATTTTCTCAACTCCCAATCGTACCGTGGTGGAATTGAAATAAACAAAAAACTTACACTCATTTAAAAGGTTTAGGAACTCCCAATCGTACCGTGGTGGAATTGAAATATGAAAAAGAGTGGTTCTAAAAGAAGAGCAGGATTTACTCCCAATCGTACCGTGGTGGAATTGAAATATATGTAACCGGGTTTAGTAAAGAGAATTTACCGGCTCCCAATCGTACCGTGGTGGAATTGAAATAATTTATTCTGGAAAAGATAATTGGAAGAATGGTATGCTCCCAATCGTACCGTGGTGGAATTGAAATACAAGTATCTTCACTTTCAGACATAAAGAAGTTTACTCCCAATCGTACCGTGGTGGAATTGAAATACAATTGTTTCATCTGGCAATGTATCTGCATCTTTCTCCCAATCGTACCGTGGTGGAATTGAAATCGGTGTTGCATTTAACTCATCTGCTCATAGGGAACTCCCAATCGTACCGTGGTGGAATTGAAATCTGGAAGAGTGGCAAGAAAAGAAATCTTTGGAAGCTCCCAATCGTACCGTGGTGGAATTGAAATCAAGTTGCCCGGAGTGGTCAAGATAAAGATGGAGATCTCCCAATCGTACCGTGGTGGAATTGAAATACAGCTAAATTTAACCAATTAAGGCCGGGTAAGTTGCTCCCAATCGTACCGTGGTGGAATTGAAATAATTGTTTCTTTGCTCTTTGTATTTCATCTTCCAGCTCCCAATCGTACCGTGGTGGAATTGAAATAAGTTAGGTGATGATCAATTAGGTTTTACTTTAGGTCTCCCAATCGTACCGTGGTGGAATTGAAATGAAGAAGATGGTAAATTAGCCACAGTAGAACTTGAACTCCCAATCGTACCGTGGTGGAATTGAAATGTTGTTACGTCATCGTTCAGCAACTTTTCAGGAATCTCCCAATCGTACCGTGGTGGAATTGAAATATCTTTCAAGAAAGGATTTACAGTAGCCAATAGTCCCTCCCAATCGTACCGTGGTGGAATTGAAATCAACAAGAAGGTAAGAGGATTGAAACGTCAACTACTCCCAATCGTACCGTGGTGGAATTGAAATTCAGTAAGACCGCTTGTAGATAGTGGACAATTTGAAACTCCCAATCGTACCGTGGTGGAATTGAAATGACTGCCGAAGAGGGAGTATGGGAGTTGATCAACCTCCCAATCGTACCGTGGTGGAATTGAAATATGTGATGCAATTCACCGGTAAGTGGAGAGAGTCTCTCCCAATCGTACCGTGGTGGAATTGAAATAAAACACCAGTCTTTCAATTCGTGACCGGGCAGCTGGCTCCCAATCGTACCGTGGTGGAATTGAAATAGTTCAAGCAGGCTGCGGGGCCAATAGCCGAGAAGCTCCCAATCGTACCGTGGTGGAATTGAAATTAAATAAGTCGGCAGACGGATTAGCCGCGCCGTTCTCTCCCAATCGTACCGTGGTGGAATTGAAATGACCTCACCACCACCGTCATGCCCCTCTTTATTCACTCCCAATCGTACCGTGGTGGAATTGAAATCCATTTGGTCAATAACTTTAAGGACGGCCTGATGCTCCCAATCGTACCGTGGTGGAATTGAAATCCGTGTGGTGCGAAAGGGCAATAACCAACATGTTCCTCCCAATCGTACCGTGGTGGAATTGAAATAACTCTGAGATCTGCTTTGCCCTGATGATTAATCCCTCCCAATCGTACCGTGGTGGAATTGAAATAAACTTGAAATAAACAAAAAGCGCAAATGGGGTAAGCTCCCAATCGTACCGTGGTGGAATTGAAATCCACTTGGTCAATAACTTTAAGGACGGCCTGATGAAACTCCCAATCGTACCGTGGTGGAATTGAAATACAGCCGTAAGGTGACTGCTGACATGGAGCGTCTTACTCCCAATCGTACCGTGGTGGAATTGAAATCATCAATACCAAGTCGGGCACCGATCGTATTACCCTCCCAATCGTACCGTGGTGGAATTGAAATTCCCGTTAAGTCGCTTAATGTCATCACCGGTTTTATTCTCCCAATCGTACCGTGGTGGAATTGAAATACATTGAAGTTCACCGAAATTATGAGAAGATAATCACTCCCAATCGTACCGTGGTGGAATTGAAATTGAAGTTGGCCGGCATTACCTTCTTTCAGAAGATGCTCCCAATCGTACCGTGGTGGAATTGAAATAAAAATGGGAGGCACTTCAGCAATTAGACGTTATACTCCCAATCGTACCGTGGTGGAATTGAAATGTAATTGTATTCTCACGCCGCTTTTTCATATTGAACTCCCAATCGTACCGTGGTGGAATTGAAATATTGATCGTATCAACGATGACATTGTTGAAATAACTCCCAATCGTACCGTGGTGGAATTGAAATTCTTTAACAACTGGCTGGTGCCTCTGGCTGCATTTGACTCCCAATCGTACCGTGGTGGAATTGAAATACCAGCACCGTAGTCGATGACGGGGACATCATTCTCTCCCAATCGTACCGTGGTGGAATTGAAATTACCAAAGATTACACAAAAAAAGATTGGGATTTAGGCTCCCAATCGTACCGTGGTGGAATTGAAATCTTAGGAAGTGGTGGGGTGGCAATTGCTTGTTATGACCTCCCAATCGTACCGTGGTGGAATTGAAATATCCAACCTCCGTTTTCGTTGTGTAAACATTCAGGCTCCCAATCGTACCGTGGTGGAATTGAAATACCGATTTACTTGCAGAAATTACTAACGGTGAAAAGCTCCCAATCGTACCGTGGTGGAATTGAAATTTTTAAAGAAGATAAGGCTAACAAATTGGCAAAGATCTCCCAATCGTACCGTGGTGGAATTGAAATAGTGGAAGTACAGGTAACAGTTACGCTTTAATTGGCTCCCAATCGTACCGTGGTGGAATTGAAATTCTTTAAAAGCCGTTGTTCTGGACTACAATAGTGGACTCCCAATCGTACCGTGGTGGAATTGAAATAAGACCCGGAAATTTCGAATTGTAGTTCTCTAAGTCTCCCAATCGTACCGTGGTGGAATTGAAATTCCAAAATGACCGGGCTAATTACTGGGTAAGGAACTCCCAATCGTACCGTGGTGGAATTGAAATAATCATTTTCAACACCGGGGTTTGTACCCGGCCACTCCCAATCGTACCGTGGTGGAATTGAAATGACCCTTTCTGTAAAAGGACATAATCCCGGAGTGGACTCCCAATCGTACCGTGGTGGAATTGAAATATGATATAAATGAAACGATTTCAAAGTGTGTTTCTTGCTCCCAATCGTACCGTGGTGGAATTGAAATATAAACGGAAATACTTCATGGCAAGAAACACACTTTCTCCCAATCGTACCGTGGTGGAATTGAAATCAAAATTGTAAAGAACTATTTAAACAGACCATTGTCTCCCAATCGTACCGTGGTGGAATTGAAATATTTTCAGCGAGCTTCCTAAAGACGTAAAAATCAACTCCCAATCGTACCGTGGTGGAATTGAAATCACTTCGTGTCTTTTGACGGGCAATTGACAATATTCTCCCAATCGTACCGTGGTGGAATTGAAATCAGACAAAACGAGATATGGAAAAACAAGCAAGATCTCCCAATCGTACCGTGGTGGAATTGAAATGCGTTATTCTCTTCTTCCTTGATCTGCTCCATTTCCCTCCCAATCGTACCGTGGTGGAATTGAAATATGCAAACCATGCTTGGTAGTAAATCCGAAGCGGACCTCCCAATCGTACCGTGGTGGAATTGAAATCCCGTTTTTGTTGAGCCGATGTGATTTTAGACCGTGCTCCCAATCGTACCGTGGTGGAATTGAAATTTCCTGATGATAACCGCCGCGCAAGTTGTTTTCGCTCCCAATCGTACCGTGGTGGAATTGAAATTCAATATGAAGCCTTGCTCCACTATCAGAAGTCAGACTCCCAATCGTACCGTGGTGGAATTGAAATTAAAAATATCAGCCCCATTTAACCCTAATTCGTTTTTCTCCCAATCGTACCGTGGTGGAATTGAAATTCCTCAAATGCCGAAACAAGAGCGTTCCTTAAATCTCCCAATCGTACCGTGGTGGAATTGAAATAAGAGGGCGCAACACGCTCAGTAATTCGTGAACGCTCCCAATCGTACCGTGGTGGAATTGAAATCCTCCCTGAAGGATGGCGGTTTTCCCGGTGTTCTGGCTCCCAATCGTACCGTGGTGGAATTGAAATCACTTTGTCAATGAGAATGATAGTATAAAGGAATACTCCCAATCGTACCGTGGTGGAATTGAAATATGGTGGAAAACATGGCTATTGCTAATGGTAAGAACTCCCAATCGTACCGTGGTGGAATTGAAATTCGTTTACTCGGATTTCAGGAATTCAAGAATCTGCTCCCAATCGTACCGTGGTGGAATTGAAATTACAAGCAGTACAAGGCCACATCAGGCGAAAAAGTACTCCCAATCGTACCGTGGTGGAATTGAAATTGAGAATAAAGAACCTTTGCTTGAACAATTTCAGTCTCCCAATCGTACCGTGGTGGAATTGAAATTTCCTGTTCTTTCCCGGCGAAGAATATCACGACCTTCTCCCAATCGTACCGTGGTGGAATTGAAATATCCAAGACCGTCAACTGCCGACAAGTCGATATCGCTCCCAATCGTACCGTGGTGGAATTGAAATCCTTCTACCGCCGCGTTGAATCTGGAACCATACCCGTCTCCCAATCGTACCGTGGTGGAATTGAAATAAACTTATATATAACGAATGTGGAGACCATGGCGACTCCCAATCGTACCGTGGTGGAATTGAAATCAATTGCCGGAAGAGTATCAGACAAAAAAAAAGAATCTCCCAATCGTACCGTGGTGGAATTGAAA